>CAZYGP010000177.1:0-4633 GCA_964647265.1 uncultured Acidimicrobiaceae bacterium
CGATCATCACGCGCCGCTTCATGCCGCCGGAGAGGGCGGCGATCTTCGACTGGCGTTTCTCCTCGAGCTGGACGAACTCGAGGAGGTCGTCGATACGCTCGCGGATCGTGGTGCGGTCGAGGTCGAAGTAGCGACCGTACATCATGAGGTTGTCGAAGACCGTCAGCTCCTCGTCGAGGTTGTTCTCCTGGGGGACGACGCCGAGCCGCGAGCGCAGGCGGGGGCCCTCGCTCATCGGATCGAGCCCGAGGACCTCGAGCGATCCTCCGCTGATCGGGCTGACGGCACCGATCATCCGCATCGTCGACGTCTTTCCCGCGCCGTTCGGCCCGAGGAACCCGAAAGACTCCCCTGCGTTCACCTCGAAGTCGATCCCGTCGACCGCGACGAAGTCACCGAACCGCTTCTCGAGCGCCTTCCCGCGGATGAGGACGTCAGACATGAGGCCGTGAACGTTACCGGAGGTATGTGACACATCCGCCTGGCGACACGGGTCGCGGGCATCGCTCGAAGTCCGCGCGAGATGCGCTTCGACGGCGTCCCACCGTTCGTGTTCGCCGTCTCCCGTATCCTGCCCACATGGACATTCGCGAGAACATCGTCGAGGCGATCGGCGGCACACCGTTGGTGCGCCTGTCGCGCATCCACCCCGCCGGCAACCTCGTCGCCAAGGTCGAGTACATGAACCCGGGAGGATCCATCAAGGACCGCATCGGGCTCGGCATGGTCGAGCGCGCCGAGGCGAATGGGTGGCTCAGACCTGGTGACACGATCGTCGAGCCGACATCGGGGAACACCGGCGTCGGCCTCGCCATGGTGGCCGCCATCCGGGGATACAAGCTCATCTGCGTCATGCAGGACAAGCAGTCCAAGGAGAAGCAGGACCTCCTCAAGGCCTACGGCGCACAGGTCGTGTTGTGCCCGACTGACGTCGAGCCTTCGGATCCTCGGTCGTACTACTCGGTCGCCCAGGAACTCTCGGAGCGTCCCGGCCACTACCGGCCCGACCAGTATTCGAACCCTGCGAACCCCGAGGCCCACGTCCGGTCGACGGGGCCCGAGATCTGGTCCCAGACCGACGGGCGCATCGACGTCTACGTCGCCGGCGTCGGCACGGGGGGCACGATCTCTGGTACGGCGAGGTACTTGAAGGAGCGGAACCCCGACCTCGTCGTCGTCGGCGTGGACCCCGAGGGCTCCATCTACACGGCACCATCGGACGACGATGTCACCACGTACCTCATCGAGGGAGTGGGAGAGGACTTCTGGCCCTCGACCTACGACCCGTCGCTCACGGACCGGTACGAGATGGTCAACGACGCCGAGGCCTTCGCGATGACCAGGCGTCTCGCCGTGGAAGAGGGCCTCCTCGTCGGAGGCTCGTGCGGAATGGCGGCCGTCGGAGCCCTCCGGGTCGCCGAGGAGGACCCCGGCAAGCTCGTCGTGGTGATCCTCCCCGACTCGGGACGCAGCTACCTGTCGAAGATCTTCAACGACGAGTGGATGACGAACAGCGGCTTCGACGTCTGATCCACGGGGACCGCCCAGGTGTTCTTGCGTAACTGGGTTCCACGCAAGGTGAAACCCAGTTACGCAAGAAGCCCTCACCTCGATGTCATAGAGATCTGAGGAGGGACGTCGGCGGCTGTGGCGGCCTTCTCCGACCGCTACGGTTCGGGCGTAGCAGACCACTCTGGAGGACCACGACATGGACAGCGAGGATCGGTTCGAGACCCTGGCGATCCACGCCGGGCAGGACCCGGACCCTGCGACAGGTGCCGCTGTGGTGCCCATCTACGCCACTTCGACGTACGTCCAGGAGGCGCCCGGCGTCCACAAGGGCTACGAGTACTCACGTACGGACAACCCGACTCGCACCGCCCTCCAGACCCAGATCGCAGCCCTCGAGGGTGTCGGGGCGGGTGACGGCGGATGTGTCGCGACCGCGTCCGGGCTCGCGGCTACCGCCCTCATCGGCTACATGCTCGAGCCGGGGGACCACATCCTGCTCCCGAACGATGCCTACGGTGGGACGTTCCGCCTGATCGCACGCGTGCTGTCGGGCCACGGCATCGAGTGGTCGGCGGTCGACATGACGGATCTCGATGCCCTCGCGTTGGCGCTCCGACCGGAAACGAAGCTCGTCTGGGTCGAGACCCCGACGAATCCACTGCTACGGATCGTCGACATCGCCGCGGCCGTCGAAGCATCCTCGAGCGTGGGCGCGATCGTCGCCGTCGACAACACGTTCGCGACGCCGTTCCTCCAGCGACCCCTCGACCTCGGAGCGCACATGGTCATCCACTCCTCGACGAAGTACCTCGGAGGTCACTCCGACACGGTCGGCGGAGCGATCGTCACGAACGACGCCGACCTCCACGAGAGGCTCCGGTTCCTCCAGAATGCCGCAGGCCCCGTGCCGGGTCCGTTCGACTGCTACCTCGTGCTCAGGGGGATCAAGACCCTCGCCGTGCGGATGGAGCGCCACACGTCGAACGCGACCGTGATCGCGAACTTCCTCGCAGACGACCCGCGCGTCGAGTCCGTCTGGTACCCGGGTCTCACCGGTGACCCCGGGCACGCGGTGGCCTCCCGCCAGATGGACGGGTACGGCGGCATGGTGTCTTTCACCCCTGTCGGAGGCGTCGAGGCAGCCAACCGGATCGTGACCCGAACGAGGTTGTTCTTCCTCGCGGAGAGCCTCGGGGGCGTCGAGTCCCTCATCGAGGTCCCCGCCGCCATGACCCACCTCTCGGTGGAGGGCACCGATCTCGAGGTCCCGAAGCACCTCATCCGCCTCAGCGTCGGTATCGAGCACGTCGACGACCTGCTGTCCGACCTCGACAGGGCCCTCGGTTGAGCGTCGGATTCGCCTCCGCGAACGCATACGGACGCGGCCGTTGATCGACCCGAAGCTCTACGAACTCGGCTGGAACGAGGATTGGGAGGCAAAGCGCGTCGCCGCGAAGTCCCATGGCGACCCCGCCCGTGTGGTCCGCCACGACGCGGTCAGGGTTCTGGTCGCGACCCCGTACGCGGTCGGCCAGGTCACGTTCCCCAAGCGCATGTCGCTCGCGGTCGGCGATTGGGTCCTCGTGGCAAATGAGACGGTGACACACAGGCTCGAGCGAAGCAACGTCCTCGAGCGGGACAACGCCGAGTACGGCACGCAGACGATCGCCGCGAACATCGACCTCGTCTTTGTGCTCTTCGGAGCCGACAGGCCACTGCGTCAGCGCAAGGTGATGCGCTTCGTAGCGTTCGCAGGTGACATCGGTGCGACCCCCGTGGTGCTGATCACCAAGGCGGACCTCTTCGATGACGTCGACGCGCTGAGGGATTCGATCGCGCCCTGGATCCCAGGGGTGGTGGTCATGACGACATCGATCGAGACGGGGATGGGTCTGCCAGAGATCGTCGCCGAGCTCGCGGGACGGACGGGGACGTTCATCGGGGAGTCCGGTGCGGGCAAGTCGTCCCTCGTGAACGCCCTGATGGACGAGGAGGTCGCCTGGGTGGGAGACGTGCGGGAGCGAGATGCGAAGGGAAGGCACACGACGACCCACCGCGAGCTCCATCGGCTCCCCGGGGGCGGCCTGATCATCGACAACCCCGGTGTTCGGGCCCTCGGCCTCGCCGCCGAAGGTGAGGGAATCGAGGCGGCGTTCTCCGACCTCGAGGAGCTCGCGCTCGAGTGTCGATTCCGAGACTGCGCCCACAAGAGCGAGCCGGGATGTGCAGTGCGCGATGCGATCGAGGGAGGGCTCCTCACCGAGGAGCGGTGGTCTGCGTATCTCCACTTCGTGGACGAGCAGGATGAAGCGGCGGGTCGGGCGGATGCGAGGGATCGACGAGCGGCGACCCGTCGGGAGGCAGCGTCGCTGCAGCGAGGCCGTGACGCCAGCGACGTGCTCGACTAGTGCGCGCCCAACGATGCTGACAGGGTGCTCGTTGCACCCAGCCGGGCACTGGTGACTGCTGCAAACGTCAAGGTCCTCCGAGGCGATTGACGCCATCATCCAGAGGGAGGACCCACTGCTCGGAATCACGGGCTTCAGTAGCTCGAGATGTTGTCGATGAATCCTTTGCATCGGTCGGGAACTGTCATCCGTCCTCGTCGTGAAGTCAGGCGATGGTCGAGACCATGCAGAGTTGTTCGCACGTGCCGGCCCAAGCCGGCGCACCATCGAGGAAGAGGGAATGGGCATGAAGAATCAAGAGAGGAAAGGCATGAGGAAGATCGTCATCGGCCTCATCGCAGGGGCCCTGCTCGCAGCGCCGATCGGCGCCGCTGTGGCCGACGTCTGGCATCCGGACTTCGACGAGTCATGGGCCAAGGCAGTGGCGTTGGACTGTATCGAAGGTGACCCGCTGTACTACAGCCGCGGTCTCGCAGAACAGTCTGAGGTCAACCACGCCCTCGTCACCTGCATTACCTCCGCCATCGAGTCCGGCTTTGAGGGAGCGCCCGGACCCGCAGGACCCGCAGGTGCTGACGGTGCTGACGGACCCGCAGGACCCGCAGGTGCTGACGGTGCTGACGGAGCCGCTGGAGCCGGTGGACCCGCAGGTGCTGACGGACCCGCAGGACCCGCAGGACCCGCAGGACCCGCAGGACCCGCAGGACCCGCAG
>CAZYGP010000178.1:0-4603 GCA_964647265.1 uncultured Acidimicrobiaceae bacterium
CTCCGACCGGACAGCCTCGAACTCCGCCAACCGCTGCCGCAACGCATCGGACTCCACACGTACCGCCTCAACCTCGCCGGTGAGCTCCGCGACCCGTTCGTCACGAGCACGCTCACGCTCACCAACCTCGGCACGAGCCAACTCCAGCTCGACAGCCATCACCGACAACTCCTCATCACGACGAGCAATCAGACCACGCAACTCCTCGGCCTCGGCCGCTGCACCCTCGACCTCCACCAACCGACCCTGCAACGCCTCAGCCTCCGACCGGACAGCCTCGAACTCCGCCAACCGCTGCCGCAACGCATCGGACTCCGCACGTACCGCATCAACCTCGCCGGTGAGCTCCGCGACCCGTTCGTCACGCTCAGCTGCGCGAGCATCCAGCTCGGCTCTGGCAGCCTCGATCGCCGTCCGCTCATCCTCCAGCGCACGTTCGCGCTCAACAAGGGACTCCCTTGCCCCGGCGAGATCCGCTTCGCGCTCCTCGAGTTCCTGTCGGATCGATTCGAAGGACGAGGCCATCTCGTCGACGGCCAGACGCTGATCGGCAAGAGCGGAAGCAGCCTCCGTGAGTTCGGTCTCCTTGATGGCGAGCCTCTTCTCGAGCTCGCCAAGCGCGCCGGCGGACTCGGTTACCTTGATCCGATTCGATTCGATTGCCCGCTCGCGTTCCCCGATCTGAGCTTCCCGCCGTTCCAGGTCATCGAGCCGGGACCGGTGGTCCAGGTCGATCTGCTCGCGTTCGGCTTCCGCTGACCGCCTCGCCTCATCCTGGGCCTGATCGAATGCGGCGACGCGCTCCTCGAGCTCCCTGCTTCGCTCTTCGACGGCCGCGGCGTTGCCCTCCGCGGATGCACGTATGCCCGCGGCCTCCTGCCGCGCCTTCTCGACGAGCTCGAGGGCATGTTCCTCTGCTTCTGCGAGCTCATCGGCCTGCCTGCGGGCGGCTTCGAGGATCTTCTTCGCCTGGTCCTGGATCGTCGACGATTCGATCCTGATCAGCTCGGCCTCGTCCCGCGCCGACTGGAGCACCAGGTTCGCCTGTTCCTCGGACGCACTCGCCGCCGCAGCACGCATCTCGGCTGCTTCGAGCTGGGACGTCGCTGCGTTGCGCAGGTCTTCGGCTTCGCGCGTTGCGGACTCGAGGATCTCGGATGCGTGTGCCTTGACGATCTCGGCCTGCTCGATCTGCTCACGGGCCGCGGCTGCCTGCTCCCGCATGCGCGTTACATCAGCCATGGCCGCAGCCCGCATCTCGGCCGCCTCCTCGCGCACCCCGGCGATCTCGTCCCTGGCGACCTGCCGTCTGACGGCGAGTTCCTGGTCGAAGGCCAGCTTTGCGTCGGCAAGCTCGGCGTCCACCGCCGCGCGGGTGTTGGCGACGTGAGCATCGAACTCGGCTCCACGCTCCACGATCTCGGCCTCTGTCTCTGCGAGCCTCGCCATCGCAGCCTCCGAGTCGACACGAGCGGCATCTGCGAGACGCTCGGCATCCGCCACCAGAGCCTCGGCGGTGGCAACGGCTTCTTCGAGCTCGGAGCGAGCGAGGGTGCGGTCGTTCTGTGCCTCGGCCTTGAGGGCATCGGCATCTCGTCGGAGGGCATCGACCGCCCTCGACCGCTCTTCCACGACAGCGGCCTTGTCCTCGGCATCCTGGATGAGTGACGCGACCTGTTCACGGGTCGCAGCGATCGCTGCGTGGCGCTCGCTCTTCGCGAGCACGATGGCCTTCTTGGCCGCGATGACTTTCAGTTGCAGTTCGGCCATCGTCGTTTCGGCATCGCGCTGGGCGATTTCGACGATCGCCTGCGCTTGCGCCTCGAGGCCCGCGGCGGTGGTCTCGGCCTCCCGGAGCCTGGCGTCAGCCTTCTGGGCGAGGTCTGCGGCAGTCGTCTGCGCTTCGGCGACGATCTGCGCCGCTTCGGCCCTGGCGGCCTCGAGGGCGGCCTGAGCCTCGTCACGCTTGCGGCTGGAGTCGTCGCGGAACTCCTGCGCCTCGACGCGGAGAGCCTCCGCCCCGTCGCGGGCAGTCGTGAGTGTCTCGGCTGCGCGCTGCTCGGCTGCCACAGCCATGACCCGAAGCTGCTCGACCTGCGCCTCCTGGGCCGCGAGCTCGGCGGCGCGCTCGTCAGCGGCACGCTCCGCCTCGGCGAGGAGGCCCAGTGCCTCGTCCTTGATCGAGACCGCTTCCGCGATCGCGTCTTCCCGGATCTTCTCGGCCTCCCCCAACAGCGACTCGGCCTGTTCCGCCGCCCTTGCTCTTGCCTCGTCCATCTGGGCCTGGGCCTCGGTCACGAGGTACTCGATGCGCTTCGTTGCCCTCGTGTCGGCGTCGTTCATCGATTTCGCCGCGGCGTCCTCCGCCATGAGCAGCATCTCCTGGACGCGCTCCTCGGCCTCGGCGACGATTCCCGAAGCCCGGGTGCGTGCCGCCTCGATCTCGCGTTCAGCCTCCTCGACCTCTGCATCGGCACGGTCCCGGATAGCACGGGCCGCTGCCTCGGCATCCGAGATGATCTCCATCGAACGCTCCTCGACCCGTCGCATTGTTCCGACGGGGTCGATCTCGACGCCGGCGACGGAGTCCGTCACCTGGGTCTCGGCGATCAGCGCGTCGATCTCCTCGCGCACGCGGTCGCGTTCGAGGCTCAGCTCCCTGACGCGCTCCTCTGCCTCTGCGACGGTCTGGCGCATCGCGGCAGCCTCCCGCTGGGCCTCTTCGATGATGGCTGTCGCCCGTCGCTGGGCTTCGTCGAGGTTCTCGGGAATATCACCTACTGCGACACCAACACCCGACAGGATCGCATCGGCGCGCTTGCGTGCATCCGCTTCGATCTGGGCAGCCTGATCGCGGGCGCGTTCGAGGATCCGGTCCTTGGCTTCGAGAACCGCGCCGATGGCAGCGTCGACGGACTGACCCGTCTCGTCCTTGACCTTCTGTGCCTCGAACTCGGCTCGCTGGAGCCTGAGCCTCGCCTCCTGCGCCCAGTCCTCGAGCTCCCGGAAGTTCGTCTCGAGCTCGGTCAGGAAGGCGCGAACTTCTCGCTTGTCATATCCCTTGCGCGACGTCGAGAACTCGCGTTCCTCGATCGATACGGGCAGGTGGGGATCATGGGTGGTCACGTACCGTCCATTCGCTTCTTCGAGTAGGTGTCGGCGGCACGCGTCACGGGCTTTACGTGTTCATGCGTGGTCAATTTCGCGAGGTGCGACGTGACTAGTCACCGAGCGTCGAGCTCGCGAAACAACCGCCTCACCGGACGGTCGGGATCACAGGCCCATGGCCTCCTCGAGCCAGGTGGCGAGAGCGTTCCCGACGGTCTCCGCGACCTCCTTGAGGTCGGCCTCGGCGCCGACCCAATCGCCACCCGGAGCACCCCCGTCGGCGGCACCGTGAGTGGGGTACGGCGCCGAGAGATCCACGTACACCTTGAGCTTCGGTTCGGTGCCGGACGGGCGAGCCAGCACCCGTCCCGCGGCGCCGAGATCGAGCTCGATGAGGTTCGTTGCCCCGAGGTACCGCGGCCGTGCATCGGCACCTTCGGAGAAGTCCGTGACGCCGACCACGTCATGCCCAGCGAGGCTCTTCGGCGGATCGGCGCGCAGGGCAGTCATGGCGCGACCGATGTCCTCGATGCCCTCGACTCCCTCCCGTCGGATGGAGACCTGTGTCGAGGTCCAGATCCCGTAGCGCTCGTAGAGCTGCCCGAGCCTGTCGAGGACCGTTTCCCCGTTTGCGGCCGCCGACGCTGCGAGGACGGCGAACGCGACAGCGGCGGAGATACCGTCCTTGTCACGCACCGTGGTGCCGATGCTGTAGCCGAGTGCCTCCTCGTACCCCAGCACCATGGCTGGTTGCCCTGCATCCTCGAGGTCGAGGGCAGCGGCGCAGATCCACTTGAACCCGGTCAGTGTTTGAGCCCAGTCCACCCCGTGGGCATCCGCGATGGTGCCGAGCATCGGCGACGAAACGACCGAGTTGATCACGGGACCCTCCGAGCCCGGCGTCGAGGACAGGAGGAAGTCGGCGAGGAGGCATCCGATCTGGTTGCCCGTCAACGCACGCCACATGCCGCCCGGGAAGGGGACGGAAACGGCGAGACGGTCGGCGTCCGGATCGTTCGCGAACACGATGTCCGCGTCGATTGCCATCGCGAGCTCGTGCGCCATGTCCATCGCACCGGGTTCCTCGGGGTTCGGGAAGGACACGGTGGGGAAGGCTCCATCCGGTTCGAACTGGCGGGCCACCGGATGAAGCCTCGAGAACCCGAACGACCTCAACGCGTCGATCACGGCTCGGCCCCCGACGCCGTGCATCGCTGAATAGACGATCGAGATGCTCCGGTCACCGGTGATCGGAGGCAGGACGCCCGCGACGTCCCTCAGGTAGTCGTCGAAGAGATCGTCCCGGACCTCTGTCACCCTCGGGTGTTCGAAAGGCATGGCCGTGCGCGGCACGGTGTTCGCCGCCGGAACGGCAGCGATCGCCGCGGCGATCTCGGCATCGGCAGGCGGGATGATCTGCCCACCTGTCGACGAGTACACCTTGTACCCGTTGTCGGCCGGCGGATTGTGGCTCGCCGTGATCATCACCCCGGCG
>CAZYGP010000179.1:0-4583 GCA_964647265.1 uncultured Acidimicrobiaceae bacterium
GAAACGGGCGGCTCCGAGTCCATGGACCCGATCCTCGACGGAGACTCGGTAGATCCGCCGGCGGGACCGAACGGAAATGTCGACCAGGGCACGTTCGCCGTCGTGGAGCTGGATCGGGTTGATCTCACGCTCGAGGATGAGGCGCGGGGTGGCGAGCCGTACATAGAGGGAGCCGCCAGCCACGGCCGCGACGAGGAACGCCGACAGGGCGAGGAGGAGGTCCTCACCGAACGCCGCCCAGAGGGCACCGAGGGCGAGGGCCGCCCCGACGGCTGCCCAACCCCTCGTGGTGGGCATCAGGTCGTGACCCTGGTTCCGGGAACCGGGACGGAGGCTCGTACCTCATCCAGGATGTCGACCACCGTCCTGCCGCGCATCTGCGCATCGGGCCTGACAATGAGCCTGTGGTTGAGCACGGGTTCGAGGATCGACTTCACGTCGTCAGGGCTCGCATAGTCCCGACCATCTGAAGCGGCTATCGCGCGGGCTGCCCGTTGGAGGTAGAGCGTCGCGCGGGGCGAGGCGCCGAGGAGGACATCGGCGTGCGCACGGGTTGCAGCGGCGATGTCGATGAGGTACCCGCGCAGGACATCTGCGACATGGACGGACCGCGCAAGCGACGACATCTTGACGACGTCCTCGGCGTGGACGACCGACTTGAGGTCGATGAAGCGACTTCCTCCTCCGTGGGTCTGGAGCATCTCGAGTTCCTTGTTGCGCTCCGGGTAACCCATGGTCACGCGCATCATGAACCGGTCGAGTTGGGCCTCCGGGAGGGGATAGGTTCCCTCGTGCTCGATGGGGTTCTGGGTTGCAACGACGATGAACGGCTCCGAGAGCACATGTGTCTCTCCGTCGATCGTGATCTGTCGTTCCTCCATGGCTTCCAACAGCGCCGCCTGGGTCTTCGGGCTCGCACGGTTGATCTCATCGCCCAACACGACGTTCGCGAACACCGGGCCCGGCCGAAAGGTGAAGGTGGTGCGCTCGCGGTCCCAGACGGAGACGCCCGTGACGTCGCTCGGCAGGAGATCGGGCGTGAACTGGATCCTCTGGAACTCGCTGTCGATCGATCGTGCGAGCGCCTTGGCCAACAGCGTCTTCCCCACGCCCGGGACATCCTCGATCAGGATGTGGCCCTCGGCCACGAGGCTGGAGACGACCAGTTCGATCGTCTCACGCTTGCCCTGGATCGCGCGCTCGATGTTGGAGGTGATCGCCTCGAACTTCTCACCGAACCACGCAAGGTCATCCTGCGACAGGGACACGTTGCCTCCTTGATGTCCGTGCGGCCACCAGACGATACCCGCCTGCAGCCCGCTTGGCGACGGGATCCCGAATCGATCGGCGCCTTCAACGCGACGAACGTTGCTGGCAGGGGCACTAGCGTTGGATCCATGATCGAGATCCGCTCGTTTGTTGCAGTCGTGATCAGGCCGCGGCTCTGGGCGACGGCGGTCGGTGCGGTGTTCGCGTTTGCACCGAGACGATGGTGGACCGGGCCTCCGTTCCTCCCATTCCCTGACAGGATGGTCCTCGAATGGAGGGTGACTACTGCCTATGGGCGGTCGGATATGACTCTTGCCCCGGGGGATCTCCTCTCGTATCTTCGGTGGAGGAAAACAAGCCTGAACAAGGGCTGAGGAGGCCAGGGTGAACGAACGCTCCCTGCAGGACGACCTGCTCCGGATCCCCGGCGTCGAGGGCGCCGAGGTGGAGGGGTCGGCAGACAAGCCGGCAGGACTGCGGATTCGGATCGCCGAGGGCGCCGATCAGGGTGCCGTCGGTGGCGCCATTCGTCGCGTCCTGACCTCCCACGGACTCGGTACCGACACGAGGCTCCCGGGCGAGCCGAACCATGGAGGTGTCGAGAGAGGTTCGGCGGCTGCACGTGATGAGCTCGCCGACATGGTTCCGATCGCACGAACGGTCGGTTCGACGAACGCTGATCGAGCAGGGTCGGGTTCCGGACTCACCGTTGCGCAAGCCGACGAATCCAGGCAAGCCGCGGTCATCGACCTGACGGATCGTGCGTCGACGGCATCCGAGGCGGAACCCGCTGGATCGGCACCGTCGGATTCGTCCGAACCTGACGCGCTGAAGGCGGATGAGGACGAGGACCAGGACGGGACCCGACACGAACCGCATCCACCGGCCGCGGTCGTCGACGACGTCGATGTCGTTACGACACCAGAGCCTTCAGGCGACGACACACTGCTCGGGGCGTCCGAGCGGCGGGCACCCGCGAGCGACCGGCCCGACCGCGATCACAGGTCTGGCGACAGAGAATCGACGGGAGGGTTCGGATCCCGGCTCGCGAGCGTCGCTGTCCAGGAGGGTCGAACGGGGATCGTGGTCACGGTCTCGGCATCCGATGGCTCCCAGGTCCAACAGGCTGCGGCCTCGACCGAGGGAGGCGTCGAGTCGGCCGTGGTACGTGCGACGACTCGCCTTGCGATGCCGGGCGCTCCGGACGCGACGGTGATCGAGATCGAGGATCGTCGGATCGAAGGCGTCGACATCGTGCTGATCGTTCTCGATGTGGACGGCGTGATGCATGCTGGCGCCGCTGTCGTCGGTGCTGGCCGTGCCTTCGCCCTCGGCAGGGCGACTTGGGCGGCACTCACCCTGTGAGCCGACTTTCCTGAGAGCTGATGCTCGAGTCTCGGTGCGAGCAGGTGTCGTGCATCGTTCCTCAGCCGCCAGTCCCTCAGCCAGTGGGGGCGATGAGCTCGACGACGACGTTCCGGCGTTCGTCGATCTCCGGCTCGACGACGGATGGTGCGACGAGCTGTTCGGCTCGCCCCGACAACCCGAATGCCTCGTGGTACTCCGCGACTTTCGCGACGACGGCACGAACGACGAGCCTCGTGTGATCGTCGTTGCCGTTCCTGAGGGTCTCGAGGTCGGCCTCGTCCGTTGAGATGACGGTCGCGCCACCACGTCGAATGTCGACGAGCATGATCTCCTGGAGCATCTTGTCGGGTGAGAGCGAGTCGAGCCGTGCGAGTACCACGGCATCGGCCGATCCGGTACGCACCAGTTCGAGGAGGGCTCGGAAGCCGGGCCGGTCGAGCGGTGCGGCCGAGGCATGGTGATCCTGGCACACGGCGACGATCTCGTTTCCCGTGTCGAGCGCCCAGCGCCGGATCCGCTCGCTCTGGGCGAACGCTGTGTCCGATTGGCCGCGCCCGGGAGCCTCCCGCACGTATCCGACGATTCTCATGATGCCTTCCTGGGATCGTTCGCAGTATCCCAGAGCTGCGAAGCGTGGTCAATCACCAGCGTTGCGTGGTCGAATGCGAGGAGGCGACCCCCGAGAAACTCGGAAGGACACGTCCGTCGGAACCGCCATGCCGATCGATTGCTACGATACCGGTCCGTGGCAAGGACGCTCGTGCTGAACGCAAGCAATGAGCCGCTGTCGGTGGTTCCCGCTCGACGCGGAGTCGTGCTCGTCCTCGCAGGGACGGCAGACCCCGTGGCCCACCGGGGCGAGATCTGGCGGTCGGGGCGGACCTCCGTCGATGTGCCGAGCGTCGTTCGCCTCCGCCGCTACGTGTCGGTGCCCCACGCGAGGGCGATTCCACTCAATCGGCGGGCCATCTTCGCTCGGGACGAACACCGCTGCCAGTACTGCGGCGGTTCTGCCGAGAACGTCGATCATGTGATACCGCGAGTGCTCGGAGGTTCCCACCGTTGGGACAACGTCGTCGCTGCCTGTCGCAGGTGCAACACCCGCAAGGGCGGTCGCACTCCCACCGAAGCGGGCCTCCAGCTGCGCCGTCAACCGACGAATCCCGGGCGTTTCGATTGGGTGCACGTCGCTGCAGGAGACGTCCTCGACGCAGCGTGGCGACCCTTCCTGTGATCCCGGATCCTTCGGTACGCGCTCGCCCTAGCGAATGACGAGAACGGGGAGAGGGGAGCGACGCACCAGCTTCGCACCCGTCGAGCCGAGCAGGCCCTGGAAGGCACCGTGTCCGTGGGACCCGACGACGATGACGTCGACCTCCAGCTCCTCCGCGAGGGCGATCAGCGCGTCTTCGACTTCTTCGCCCTCGCGCACGGTGGAGGTCGCGGTTCCACCGCGCATCCGAATGGCCTCGACCACCGGGCGACAGTACTCGATGCGTTTGTCACCGAGATACTGATCGACGAGGGCATCGTCGCCGGGAAAGCTCCGCTCGAAGTGCGATTCGACCTTCGGCGCTCCGACGTACTCGGCATCCGTCTCGACAGAGACGGGAGGTTGGTCGCCGTACTGGACCCGCAGCTCCTGGACGAGCCGTCTCGGCACCCGCACGACGGTTGCCACGGTCGTCGACCCGCCCTCGCCGGCGAGTGCGATCGCGAAATCGGCTGCCTTGTCGATGTCCATCGATCCGTCCGTGGCAACAAGCACGTGCATGTGGGGTTCCTCTCGATACCGGCGACGCCCCAAGGCTAAACGCTTCGACCCCGGCTGTCCCGATCATCGCCATGCGTGCCCGCCCTGCGGTGTGCCCGCCAGTGGGGTGCTGGGGGCGAATGTTGTTGACAAGTGGGAGATCGTGGGCCATAGTGGGGCGCCGTGGGAGATG
>CAZYGP010000180.1:0-4582 GCA_964647265.1 uncultured Acidimicrobiaceae bacterium
AGATCGAAGAAGGCCGCCTCGCGCATGATGGGAGTGTATCGGCGTTCGAGGGACCCACCATGAGGGATGTCGAATCCGTGCACCTGGCAAACCTCTTGTATGCCGGCGTCGGCGCGCGTACGTTGTCGACGCTTCCCCTCCGACGTCTCGGAGGTCCCGATGTCCGTCATCGCAACCTGGTCGCCCGCCGATGCCGCACTCCACACGCTGGTGCCCCTCGGCCTCGCCGTTGCCGCAGGCACAGCCCTCGTCATCGACCTCGACCCGGAGGGTGCGAGGATGGGTCCCGGGCCGACGCTCGCCGATCTCGTCCGGGAGGGCGCGACGAGGGCACAACTCGAACCGAGCCGACGAGGGCCTGCATTCCTCCCCAACGGCGGGATCGACCCCGCTGACGCGCAGGAGGTGATCGCAGGGTTGTGTGAACGGTGGCCCGGAGTGGTCCTGAGATGCCCTCCCAGGCTCGATCGGCCCCTCGGCTCGATCGCAGTCCTCCCCCTCCTGCCTGAGCCGCACACGTTGGTCGCCGCCTCACCTGCCGTCTACCAGCGGTGCGGCTTCTCGCCCCGCAGCGCACCCGCTGGCCTGGTCCTTCCCATGCCGCGCCGTGGGACCGTCGAGCACCTCCTCGGCGGTCGATCTCCGAGGGGATCGGATCGGTGGATCCGTGCCCTTGTGCCACTGTGGGGCCACGGTGGGTGACGTCGACCGCCTCGTCGCCTCGCTCATCGGCTCGGATGCACCCCTCGACCGCTCTGCGCTGCTCGCAGCAGGTCGCGCGATCGCGCCGGACATCGCACCGCTGGCACCTGCCGATGCGGTTGAGCAGGCGGTCGACAGCATCGTCGGGCTCGGCCCACTCGAGCCCCTCTTCGACGACCCCCTCGTCACGGACATCCTCGTGAACGGCGCTGATGACGTCTGGGTCGAGCGCGACGGAACACTCGAGCGGTCGCCCATCACGTTCCGTCGACCGGACGATGTCATCGCGTTGATCCGCAGGGTCGTTGCGCCACTCGGGCTGCGAATCGATCGGAGCCATCCCGCCGTCGACGCGCGCCTCCCCGACGGGTCGCGCCTGCACGCGATCATCCCGCCGGCGAGCGTGGATGGTCCGATCCTCGCGATTCGGAGGTTCACCGAAGCCGTTCGCACGGTGGTGGATCTCCTCGACAGGGGCGCTGCGACCAGTGCGCAGGTCGACGAGCTCCGTGCCGCCGTCGCCGATCGATCCAACATCCTCGTCGCCGGTCAGACCGGTGCGGGCAAGACGACCGTTCTGAACGTCCTGTGTGGCGCCGTCGCATCGTCGGATCGTGTCGTGACGATCGAAGATGCCGCCGAACTGCGCCCGAGCGGTCACGCGGTACGGCTCGAAGCGCACATCGCGAACGTCGACGGGGCAGGTGCGATCACGATGCGCCAACTCGTCAGGCACGCCCTGCGCTTGAGGCCAGACCGCATCGTGGTCGGTGAGGTGAGGGGACCCGAAGCCCTCGACATGGTCCAGGCGCTCACGACGGGTCATCGTGGGTCGATGTCGACGATCCACGCGAGCACTGCGGCGGAGGCACTGTTCCGGCTCGAGATGCTCGCATCCATGGCTCCCGAGGCGGTACCCCATCGCCCGCTGGAGGGCCTCGTACGGAGCGCGATCGACCTGGTCGTCGTGGTCGAGCGCACAGCACACGGTCGACGCATCGCCGGCATCGAGCGGATCGGCGAGCAACCGTGATCCTCACACTCATCGCACTCGGCGGAGCCGTCATCCTGATGGGAGGCCCATGGCACCTCGCGGTCATCCTGATCGCGGCCTCCGTGTCGCCCGCGGCCGGCGTCGCAGCGCTCGTGGCAGGTGCGGCATGGGAGTGGTGGCTCCACAGGAGGCGATCTGGGCACACAGCCTCCGCATCGTCCGTGATCCGTGCGCTCGCGCTGGACATGGGAGCAGGCCGAACCCTCAGGGAAGCGCTCCTCGCTTCGCCTGACCGAAGGATCGATGCACGTGTTCGTCGCCTGTGCGATGTCGGCGCACCGCTCGAGGATGTCGGGCGTGCCCTCGGTGACCGCCTCGGAATGGATGCACAGTCACTCGTCGGTGCGATCTCGCTCAGCGACGCAACGGGGAGCGCCCTGGCCGGGAGCCTCGATGCGATTGCGGATCAGATGGAGCTCGAGGAGGCACTCGAACGGGACCGAAGGGTCGCAACCTCCCAAGCGAGGTTCTCGGCGCTGGTCGTGGGTGTCGTACCGCTTGCGGCCGCCCTCCTGATCGTCCTCATCAAGGGCGTGCCGGAACCCGGAGGGGCTCCGATCATCATCCCGATGATCGTGGGAGCCACCCTCATGGTGATCGGATCGGGAGTCGTGCTGTCGATGTCGAGGCGGGTGGCGTGATGGTTGTCGTTGCGGCCGCTGCCAGCTTCCTGGTCGTGACGCGGCCGCGCCTGGCGATCCCCGTGGTGACGGTGGTGTCGGGGTTCGTCCTCGGTGGCTCGCTGGCCGCCGTGATCGCCTGCGCGACGATCACGGGCGTGTGGGCCGCTCGGAGGGCGCGGACCACCACGCAATCGCGTCGAAGGGTCGCCGGAGACGAGCTTCGCATGCTTGATCTCGTCGCTCTCGGCATGACCGGCGGCCTGGCATTCCCACAAGCGGCCACCTTTGCATCCTCGATCGTCGGAGGTCCGGTCGGCGCGGAACTCGACAGGTGCATCCGGTCGGGAAGCTCTGGTGTTCAGGTGGCGTCGGACATCGCCGCCATCGAGGCCTTGACCTTCGTTGCGCGCCGGTCCGAAGCCTCGGGGTCGGCGCTCGGTCCGGAGCTTCGAAGGACCGCATCGATGATGCGGAGCGAACGAGCTGCTTCCGAGCGCGAGCGGCTCGCACGGCTTCCCGTCAAACTGCTGTTTCCCCTTGCATTCGCAATCCTGCCCGGGTTCATCCTCATGACGGTCGGTCCCGCCGTCATCTCGGGCATCTCACGGCTCAGCGCCTGATCAGCAGCTGGGCACCCACACGATCCGATCGAAGGGAGACCCCTTGAGGCACACAACACGACCCACCATCGGGCGCGAGGCTGGTCAGGCGACCGCCGAGTACGCCCTCGTCCTCGTCGCCGCGGCGATCGTCGCGCTCGCCCTCATCACCTGGGCGTCGACGACCGACATGCTTCCGTCCTTCTTCAACTCGGTGATGCAGAAGGTCATCTCGGTCGCCGATGGCATCGGATGACGGAGCGGGGCAGCGCGGTCGTCGAGTTCGCGCTGGTCGTGCCGCTCATGCTGATGCTCGTCATCTCCATCGCCGAGGTGG
Source organism: uncultured Acidimicrobiaceae bacterium (assembly GCA_964647265.1). Lineage (GTDB taxonomy): Bacteria > Actinomycetota > Acidimicrobiia > Spongiisociales > UBA5794 > SZUA-442. The sequence continues at coordinate 3,316 of CAZYGP010000180.1, forward strand.
CCGTTGTCGCTCGAACCGAGCTCGAGCTGGTCCACGCTGCCCGAGAAGGCGCCCGCCAGGCTGCGACCTCACCGGACACCGCGAGGGCCGCGGCCGCAGTGCGCGCTGCCATGGGTGCAGCCGGAAGGGATGCCAGGATCTCGGTATCGAGGCCATCGGGGGTGGGCGAACCGGCCACCGTGAGGGTCAGGCTGCACCACCGTGTCGCAGCACCGTTCATGGGTGGGTTCACCGTTGAGCTCGCGGCATCATCGACGATGCGCACGGAACGGTGAAGCCGGATCGGCCCTGGTTGGGCTGTCGATAGCCGTCCTCGTACTGATATTGGCGGTCGGTGTCGCAGTTTCGGGTGCCGGGCTCGCGGCATATGCGGCTGCCTCCAATGCCGCTGATGCAGCGGCGTTGGCTGCTGCGCCCGTGACGTTCAGGCCGTTCGGAGCGACGGGGTCACCGGTGAGGGAGGCAGCGCACTTCGCCGAGCGCAACGGCGCGACGCTCGTGTCGTGCGCATGCCGCATCGATCGGTCGTGGTCGAGCCGTACGGTGACCGTGCGCGTCACCCGGAGGCTCACGGTTCCGGGCGTCGGCTCGTTCGACATCTCGGCGACCTCGAAGGCCACCTTCGACCCTGCTCTGCTCATCCCTGTCCCTGACCGGTGAGCCCTGCACGTTGATTCCACAGTCTGCGTTCCGGCGGACGACGTCCGCCACCCGCTAACGGTTCATGAACACGCCGATGAGCATGGCGAGCCCGACGCCGATCGCTCCACCGATCCAGATGCCGGTGCCCAGGTTGCCGGTCGCAGCTCCTATCGCTGCCCCAATGCCTGAGCCCAGGACGGCGAGGGCAGGGATCAGTTGTCCAGGACGGGGGTCGTATCCGCGCTTGTCAGCCATCAGGCGACGCTACCGGGGCGAACCTCTCCGGTCAATCTCCCGCGCATGCGGCTGAACCTCGAACCCTCGTTTGCCCATCCGAGTATTCGTGCCCACGACGAGAGGCATCCGGGCCCGGCTCGCGATGTCGATGCGATACGGGGTGGGCGTTGAGCTCGCTCATGGCATGATGCGGGTAGCCTGAGCGGGTGCTGATCGTCATCACTGGATGCGGCCGGGTGGGCTCCGAGCTCGCGCTCACCCTCTCCGAGGAGGGCCACGACGTATCCATCGTCGATGACGAGAAATCTCGGCTCGACGCGCTCGGCGCCTCGTTCAACGGGAGGACCACGGTCGGCCTCGCGTACGACGTCAGAACGCTCCGCGCCGC
>CAZYGP010000181.1:0-4560 GCA_964647265.1 uncultured Acidimicrobiaceae bacterium
CGAGCCGGGATGGCGGAATGGTAGACGCGGCGGACTCAAAATCCGTTGGGCGAAAGCTCGTGTGGGTTCGAGTCCCACTCCCGGTACTGAGCGACGCGACATTGCCATGAGGCTCTATCGGCAGACGCGGCGCTCCGACTGAAGGCCTATCCGCGCCGCACCGAGATGGCTAGTTCCTCGACGGCACCCACCAGGGCACGGCGTGCTTCGTCTACGGACCCGGAGTCGAGCACCCTTCTCACGATCGCCGTCCCGACGATGACGCCGTCGCCGTGGCGCGACGCGGCAGATGCCTGCTCGGGGGTCGAGATGCCGACTCCGAATACAATGGGCGCCTGCGTCACTCCTCGGATGGCCGACGCCAGCCCCTCGATCCGCGTCGAGGCGCCCTCTCGCTCGCCGGTCACACCGACTTCGGCGATCGCATACACGAACACCGGGTCGCGGGCAGCGATCGCCGCGAGGCGATCGTGTTCCGTGGTCGGCGCGGCGAACTGCACCATCCCCAAGCCGCGCGCGCCTGCCGCCTCGACGAACGGTCCGGACTCGTCCACGGGCAGATCTGCGACGATCACCCCGGATCCGCCCGCATCGGCGACCCGGTCGAAGAAGTCATCGATTCCATGACGCAGGACGGGATTGACGTAGGTCATCACGAGGATCGGCTTGCCGGTCCGCTCCCGCACGCGACGGACGACCTCGAGTGATGTCTCCACCGTCATGCCACCTTCGAGCGCGAGCTCCCCTGCACGCATGATCACCGGACCGTCCATCAACGGATCCGCATATGGGATCCCGACCTCGAATCCGTCAGCGCCTGCTTCTGCCATCGCGACGAAGAGCTCGACCGAGTCTTCCAGCGTGGGGAGCCCTGCGGTGAGATACGGGAGGAGGGCGGCGCGGTTCTCGCTCCTCGCCGTGGCGAACATGGCCTCGAGCTCGCGCCGGCCTGCGCCCATCATGACAGGGACACGACCTGCTGTACGTCCTTGTCGCCGCGGCCGGACAGGTTCAGCACGACCGTGCGGCCTTCGAGCGCATCCGCCTCGCGGACGATCCACGCGAGCGCATGGGCGGATTCGAGCGCAGGGATGATCCCCTCGGTTCGCGCCATCAGGTGGAAGGCCCCGATTGCCTCCTCATCGGTGACGCTCTCGTACCGGACGAGGGAGGCATCCTTGAGGTAGGCGTGCTCGGGGCCCACGCCGGGATAGTCGAGTCCCGCGCTCACCGAGTGCGCCTCCTCGACCTGACCGAACTCGTCCTGGAGCATGTACGTCATCGCACCGTGGATGACCCCGGGCGAACCCTCCCCCAGCGACGCACCGTGCTTTCCGGTACCGAGGCCGAGGCCCGCGGCCTCGACGCCGACGAGATCCACGTCGGGATCACCGGCGTAGGGGTGGAAGATCCCCATCGCGTTCGATCCTCCACCGACGCATGCAACGATCACATCCGGGGAGGGGCGGACCACACCGTCCATCTGGGCTCGCAGCTCCTCACCGATCACCTTCTGGAACTCGCGGACCATCCAGGGAAACGGATGGGGACCGACGACCGAGCCGATGATGTAGTGCGTGGACTCGACGGACGCAACCCAATCGCGCATTGCGGCCGACACCGCATCCTTGAGCGTTCCTGCGCCCGACGTCACAGGGACGACCTCGGCTCCGAGCAGGTGCATCCTGTACACATTGAGGGACTGCCGCTCGATGTCCTTGTCGCCCATGTAGATCGTGCAGTCGATGCCGAGGAGCGCACACGCCGTGGCAGTCGCGACTCCGTGTTGCCCCGCGCCCGTCTCGGCGATCACACGCTTCTTCCCCATGCGCCTCGCCAGAAGACCCTGGCCGACGGTGTTGTTGATCTTGTGGGCACCCGTGTGGGCCAGATCTTCGCGCTTGAACCACAGATCGATTCCAAGGTCGTCTGACAACCGTGCGGCGCGATACACAGGCGTCGGGCGACCGACGAAGTCGCTCAGCAGCGAGGAGAGCTCGGCATGGAAGGCGTCGTCCGACCAGGCTGCCACGAACGCCGCCTCGAGCTCGATGAGGGCGGGCATCAGGGTCTCTGGCGCGTACCTTCCGCCATACGCACCGAATCGGCCGGTCGCGTCCGGTCGTTGCAGCTTCATCGGTCAGCGCTCGGTGCTCATCGTTTTGCCTCCTTGACGAAAGCCATGATGGTATCGGGATCCTTGATGCCCGGGATGGCTTCGAGTCGACTGGACGCATCGACGCCGAAGGGACCGAGCCGTTCGATCACCTCCCTGACGTTGTCAGGGCCGAGACCACCGGCAACGACGTATGGACGCTCGACGTCCGCGACGGTGTCCCAGGGGAACGGCGTGCCCGACCCGCCGTGGCGGCGATGCCGTGCGGTGTCGAAGAGGACAACCGCTTCGGGCGCCACGGCGCCCGGATCGACGGTGGGACCGGCCTGTCCGACCGGTATGGGGCACAACACGTCGAAACCGGCCTCGGCGGCGGCTCGAGCGGTCTCGAGGGCATGGATCCCATGGGCCTGGATACCGGTGACACCGACCTCGTTTGCGAGATGCAGCGCCTTGCCGGGCGTGAGGTCGACGACAACGGCATAGGTCGGTATCGATGCCGAACCTGCCAATCCACGGGCGGCGTCCACCGAGAGTGTCCTGACCGAACCCGGAGCGAGCACGAAGCCGAGGGCATCGGCACCTGCACGCTCAGCCGATCGAATCGCCTCCGGCGTCGTGATCCCGCAGATCTTGACCCACGTCACGAGGCACCCCGCAGCGCGTGGACGAACGAACCGGGATCACGATGTCGAACGAGGGCCTCGCCGACGAGTATCGCGTCATAACCAGCAGCTGCCATCCGTCGAGCCCCTTCGATCGACGAGACACCGGACTCGGCGACCCGCACGACACCGTCGGGAACCACGTCGGCCACCGCCTCCGCGACCGCGAGGTCGGTTGCGAAGGTGCGAAGGTCACGGTTGTTGACGCCGATGATCCGGGCTCCGGCGGCGAGTGCTCGATCCACCTCCGTCGATGCATGAACCTCGACGACGGCGTCCACCCCTGCATCACCCGCGGCGTCGATGCACGCTTCGAGTGCGCGGTCGTCGAGGGCCGCGACGATGAGGAGCACAGCATCGGCACCCGACGCTCGAGCCTCCCATACCTGCGCCGGGTCCATGGTGAAGTCCTTGCGAAGCACCGGGATCCCGACGGCTCCGCGCACGGCGACCAGGTCATCGAGCGACCCTCCGAAGAAGTGCGGTTCCGTCAGGACCGAGATCGCGGCCGCTCCTCCCTCCTCATATGCACGCGCCAGCGAAACAGGATCGAGCGATGCATCGATGTCACCTGCGGATGGCGAGCGTCGCTTGATCTCGGCGATGACTGAGAGTCCTTCCGTGATGAGCGCTTCGGCGAGGCTGCGCTGTGCTGGTGCTCCGGTCGACAACGCCTGGAAGTGCTCGAGATGTCGCCGAGCGTCCGCGGCGCGCACATCGGCGGTCAGCAGGATCTGATCGAGGATCATGGCCGACCGTCCTGCGCCCCGTCGAGGTACGGTGCCGCCGCGATGGCGGCGAGGACGGCACGAGCCTTGGCGACGCACTCCTCGTACTCGGTTGCGGGATCGGAATCGGCGACGACTCCCGCGCCCGCCTGGATCCATGCCGTGGAACCCTTCACAACACAGGTCCGCAGACCGATCGCCGTGTCGAGGTTTCCCGAGAAGTCGATGTACCCGACGGCTCCCGCGTACGGACCGCGGGCCGTCGGCTCGAGGGTGTCGATGATCTCCATCGCACGGACCTTCGGGGCACCCGAGACCGTCCCATGTGGAAAGGTGGCACGCAGGACGTCGACGGGACTGGTCCCTTCGACGAGGACCCCGGAGATCCCCGAAACGATGTGCATGACGTGCGAGTACCTCTCGATGACCATGAGGTCGTCGACCTGCACCGTCCCATAGACGCACACCCGGCCGAGGTCGTTGCGGGCGAGGTCGATCAGCATCACGTGCTCCGCTCGCTCCTTGGGGTCTGCGAGGAGCTCGCGTTCGAGTGCCAGATCGTCCTCCGCTGTCGTCCCACGTGGCCTCGTCCCTGCGATCGGCCGCGAGTAGACCCTCCCGTCACGGACCCGTGACATCAACTCGGGGGACGAGCCCACGATGGCGAGGTCGCCCGAGCGCACGAGGAACATGAAGGGCGACGGATTGACGATACGAAGTGCGCGATAGAGGGCGAGCGGATCCCCGTCCAGCGTCGTCTCGAAGCGGATGGAGGGAACGATCTGGAACGCATCGCCCGCCCTGATGTGGTCGATCGCAACACGGACCGCACCCTCGAAGTCCGCCCTCGTCATGTTGCTCGTCGAGTCAGGAACGCCGTCGAATCCCGGGCGCTCCTGTGGCTGGGTGGACGTCGATGTGGACAGGCTCTCGATGGTCGAGGCGATGGCCGCCACCGCGGCTGCATACTGGCCTGACGGGTCGTCCCCGACGAAGACGTTGACGATCAGGAGGATCGAGTCGCGCACGCGGTCGAACACGGCGAGGCTCC
>CAZYGP010000182.1:0-4526 GCA_964647265.1 uncultured Acidimicrobiaceae bacterium
CATCGACCGGCTCGGCTCCGACGACGGTGGCCTCGGTGCGGCGGAGCGCTCCTACTTCTTCGGCGACGTCGGCGACCGGCCATTCGTCGGCGACTTCAACGGGGACGGGATCGACACGATCGGGCTGCACCGTACGACCACGGGACTCGTCTACATGAGGAACTCGCACACCCAGGGAAATGCCGACATCCAGTTCATCTTCGGTGATCCAGCAGACCGGATTGTCACCGGGGATTGGCAAGGCGCCGGCACCGACTCCGTCGGCCTGTTCAGGGACCAACAGGCCCGCTTCTACCTCAGGTTCACGAACACACCAGGGGACGCAGACGTCGACTTCCTCTTCGGTGAGACCGGGTTCCTCCCCATCTCCGGGAACTTCTGATCATCGTACGAACCGGCCACCCACGTTCCTTGGACGATCTAGGGTTCGCTGTGGAGGTGGCAACGACGTGGATGACAACACGACTCACGACGGCGAAGGCGTCGAGGAAATCATCGAGGATCTTCGGGCAGAGCACGTGACGATCGCGCAGGGCGGCGCTGGCCGCATCGAAGCGGGCGTCGTCGAGATCACCCAGGGCGGCGCCCAGACGATCGAGGCGGAGAACGTTTCGCTCTCCCAGGCTGGCGCGTTCACCGTCGAGTCGACGACCGCCGAAGTGAGCATGAGCGGCGTGGGCTTCCTCACGACGGACACCGTGACACTCCGCTCCGGCGGTGCGGGCGTCGTGATCGCAGACACGGTGAAAGCAGAGAGCGGCAGCGTGATCGGAGTCCTGTTCGCGGGCACGATCGAGGGTGATCCCAACGTCAGGGTCGACTTCAGGGCCGCCGCGGCGGCAGGGGCAGGGTTCGCCGTTGCCCTGTTCGTCCTTCGACGCCTGTTCGGACGCCGCTGAGACCAGGCATGCCACGGGTCGGTCGCCTCCTGGGGGCGACCGGGAGGACTCGGGTAGGCTCGGCGATAGGCTCGGAGGATCATCGTTCAACGCATCATCGTCGTAGCGAATCGGCTGCCCGTCGCACGAGAAGACGGCGGGTGGGCCACGAGCCCCGGCGGGCTGGTGCGAGCCCTCGTGCCCGTCCTACAGAACGCGACAGGTGCATGGGTGGGCTGGCCGGGCATTGCGGACTTCGACGCGGAGCCCTTCGAGCACGAGGGCATCCTCCAGCGCCCCGTCACCCTCAGCGAGCGCGAGGTCGAGGAGTTCTACTACGGCTTCTGCAACGGAACCCTCTGGCCGCTGTACCACGACGCGATCGTCGCCCCCGAGTTCCATCGTCACTGGTGGCGCCCGTACGTCGAGGTGAATCGTCGGTACGCAGAGGAAACGTCGGCCGTGACGAACCCCGGAGACATCGCATGGGTGCAGGACTATCAGCTCCAGCTCGTGCCATCGATGCTGAGAGCGATGAGCCCCGATGCGACAATCGGATTCTACCTCCACATCCCCTTCCCTCCGATCGAGATCTTCTCCCGCCTTCCCTGGCGCAGGCAGATCCTCGAGGGTCTCCTCGGCGCCGACGTCCTCGCATTCCAAACCCGCCAGAGCGCCGACAACTTCTCGAGGGCGGCGCGCAGGATCGCGGGCGCGGAGTCGATCGGGCGTCGCGACCTCCGATGGAACGGGCGTGCGGTGCATCTCCAGCCCGCGCCCATCGCCATCGACACCGCCGAGTTCGAACGCATGGCCCGTTCACCAGAGATTCGCGAACGTGCCGCACAGATCCGCACCGACCTCGGTGATCCCGAGACCTTGATCCTCGGCATGGACCGCCTCGACTACACGAAGGGCATCGACCTCCGGCTGAAGGCGTTCTCGAACCTCCTCGACAGGTCATCGGTCGCCGAACGGCCGTACTCGTTCATCCAGGTCGCCGTACCGAGCCGTGAGCAGGTCCCGGCCTACCAGAACCTCCGCATCGAGATCGAGCAGCTCGTCGGCCGGATCAACGGTGACTACCGAGAGCCAGGATGGGCGCCGGTCTCCTACTTGTACCGCACACTCCCGTTCGAGGACGTCATCGCGTACTACGTCGCTGCGGACGTCATGCTCGTAACACCGCTTCGTGATGGGATGAACCTCGTAGCCAAAGAGTACGCAGCGTGCCGGGTGGCCAACGATGGCGTTCTCGTGCTGTCGGAGTTCGCAGGCGCGGCCGAGCAGCTCAAGTCCGCCGTGATCGTCAACCCGTACGACATCGATGCCGTCGTCGACAGCATCGCAACGGCTGCTTCGATGCCGCGAGACGAACAGGCTCGCCGCATGCGTGAGCTCAGGAGGGTCGTCAGACGATCCGACGTGTTCGAATGGGCGCGGGATTGCCTGGCAACCCTCGAGGAGCTGTGACCCGAATTGACCTTGAAGCCGCCCTCGCACGGGCGGCGACCGCTGACGTTCTCCTCGTCGCGAGTGACTACGACGGGGTCCTCTCCCCCATCGTCCCGCAGCCGGAGGATGCCGTGCCCCACCGGGGAGCGCTCGACGCCTTCCTCACCGTATCTCGACACCCGACGGTTCGATCCGTCATCATCTCCGGTCGCTCTGAGGAGACCCTCGAGACCTTCGTCGGCACACCGATCGGCGTCCTCCTCATCGGTAACCACGGTGCACTCCTCGGTGCCACGCCAACCGATGAGCAGCGGACAACCGTGGCATCGATCATCGAGGTGCTCACGGCCATTTCCGCACGCCACCGCGGTGCCGCCGTCGAGCCGAAGCCGCTCGGTGCCGCCTTCCACTACCGTCACACGGAGGATCGGTACAGCGCTCTGGGCGACGCCCGCGCGGCCGTTGCCGGATTCGACGCACGGATCATCGAAGGCAAGGAAGTCCTCGAGGTCGTGATCGGCCATGGGACGAAGGGCACCGCGATCGATGCCGTGCGAACCGAGACGGGCGCTGAGCACGTCATCTATATCGGGGATGACGTGACCGACGAGGACGTGTTCATCTCCCTCGGACCAGATGACATCGGGATAAAGGTCGGCGAAGGGCCAACGGCCGCTCGATTCAGGATCAACGGTCCCGACGACGTCGCAGCCACCCTCGCCGCACTCGAAGGTTTCCTGTCCGCTAGGCGGTGACGTCCGGATCCCGCCCGAGGAGGCAAAGGATCGCCGTGAGGGGCACAGCAGCCATGTCCGGGCGCGTCGCGAGATCCCAGTGGAGTTCCCTCAGCGACCTGGCAACGACGAACGCGTTGATGAGCGCATCGAACGCCTCGTCCGAGTCGGGAAGGAGCGTCGAGCCCTCCATGGCACCGAGGTACGACACGACGAAGGAGGCAGCAACGGCCCTGGACCACAGCGCCGCCCATCCCCCTGCCTCGGTACCGCGACCCTGGGATGCAGTGAGTGCGACATAGTCGATCGATCGGATCATCTGGGCGACGTCGCGCAACGCAGAACCGCGGAGCCGGCGCTCACTGAGGGGACGGTTGTGATCGCCCGAGAAGTCCTCGATGATGAACTCTCCTTCGACGAAGTACACCTCATCGAGCCGATAGTCGCCGTGGCAGCGGATGCGCGATCCGCTCATGGGGACGCGCCGAACGGGATCGAGCCTCCCGAGGAGATCGGCCTCGGACCCGAGCACGTCCTCGACGCCGGAGGCGATCTCCGGACCAGCATGGGAGCGCAACCTCCGAATCGACCTCAACTCCTGCCGGACCCCCGCCCGGAGGGACTGGTACAGCGACTGCTGATAGAGCTGCGTGAAGCCGACCGGCTGGAGATCCGGCTCCTCGCTCGGTGACCCGAGGGCGATGTGCATCCGTGCCGTCACCGAACCGAGGTGGCGCGCGAGCGCCACGGCGTCCGCCATGTCGGGATCATGATCGGCGTCGGCCCTGCGAAGGTCCGCTATCGAGATCAACGACGGAACCGGCCGCGGCGCGCCGTGTCCTTCTCGGCGCTCGAGCCACTCGGAACAGAGTCCGAAGAACGCACCCCACGCCGTCTCTGACTCCTCGAAGGACTGTTGGAGGACGCCGATCGTGTTGGTGTCCCCTGACCGATACTCGATTGCCCCGTAGGTGTCAGAGACATTGTCGAACCCTGTCCTTTCGGTCAGGAAGCGACGCAACTCGAGGTCGGGGTTGATGCCCGGCTCCACCTTCCGGAAGAGCTTGATCGATATCCCCGAACCGTACGAGATGTACGACTCCCCTCGTTGGTTGGTCGACACCGTCGATGCGAGGGTTGCTATCGCCTCGGGTCCGATCGGAACGTCGCCGGCTGAGAAGCTCAGCGACCCCGCTCGCCCAAGCATCGTCTCGTCGGCGATCATCGCTGCCAGAAGGGCCCTTCGCAACCGCTCGTCGGCGAGACCGTCGTGGAGGACACCATCGTGGCCGTCCCTGTGCACGCGGGCGATCACGCCATCGACATCTGCCTCGAAACTGATGCCGATCGGCACCAGGTACACGTCATCGGGTGACGCGGTGTGCGCGATCGACACCAATGCGATCCACAGGTTGGCCTCCTGCTCGCCTTTCGTGACAGGGATGAGGTCGCGCACGGA
>CAZYGP010000183.1:0-4511 GCA_964647265.1 uncultured Acidimicrobiaceae bacterium
CCCTCGGAACGAAGCACGTCGGCGGCGTACAGGGCCCCGAGTGCATCGACTCGGACATCGGACGCCGGAACGAAGACGAAGGGGGAACGAGTCACGACGACATCGGCAAGGTCACCTACGGAAACGGATCGTGCAGGCGGATCGTCACCAGGCGTGACCAGGATCACTTCAGCCGACGACGGAAGCGACCTGGCAAGGGTGCTTCCAACTCTTGCCAGCGCTGGTTCGTCGTGGATGTCGACGACGAACGTCGGTTGGTACAACACCAGCGTCTTGGGAAGGCGATCCGCGGACACCACCGCGACGTCGTCGGTGGTCGGATCCAATCCGACGGCCCGGAACGCAGCCTCGGGCACGCCCGTTCCGAATGAGGCGGGCGCGGTCACGTGACTCGGGTGATGTAGTCACCGGTGCGGGTGTCGACCTTCACGGTGTCTCCCTGATCCACGAAGAGCGGCGCCTGGATGACCCGCCCCGTCGAGAGGGTCACCGGCTTGGTCGCAGCGGAGACCCTGTCACCTTTGATGCCCGGTTCGGCGAATGTCACCTCGAGCTCGACCGACGCCGGGAGTTCGAGGTCGACTGGTGTGCCTTCGAACATGGACAGGCGAACCGTCATGCCCTCGCTCATGAAGCCCACGGAATCCCCGACGAGGTCCTCACCGACGCTGATCTGGTCATAGGTCTCTGCGTCCATGAAGTTGAACCCGATGTCATCGCGGTACAGGAACGTGTGGTCGCGTCGATCGATTCTCGCCTGGGGAACGTTCTCACCTGCCCGGAACGTCCGCTCGACGACGGCACCGGTGCGAACGTTCCTCAGCTTCATCCGAACGAACGCCTTCCCCTTGCCGGGTTTGACGTGCTGGGATTCGACGACGGAGAACAGACCGTCCGGCAGGTCGAGGGCCGTCCCGGATCGTACGTCGTTCGTCGAGATCATCTGGGTCTCCTCGTGTGGGTGCGGTGCCGTCTCAGACGCCGACGGCGCTCAACGCTGCATCTACGGTAGCGTCGTCCGCGGTGACGACCTCAGGCTCTCCGAACGCCCTGAGGAGGACGAACCTGAGCCCGGATCGGTCGCGCTTCTTGTCGAGGGCCATGAGTGATCGGATGACCTCCCTGTGGGCATCCGGTGCCTCGGTCGGGAGCCCGACGCCGCGCAACACGTCGCGCTGGCGACCTTCGCCCGTGAACCCGAAGTGCGCAGCGCTCGCTCCCCCTGCGGCGACCATGCCTATGGAGACGGATTCTCCGTGGCTGCGCCCTGTCGACGTCTCGATGGCGTGACCCACGGTGTGCCCGTAATTGAGGAAGGCACGACGTCCGTGCTCGCGGAAATCGTCCCCGACGATGGAGACCTTCACGGCAACGGAACGATTCACGACATCCTCGAGGTCCACCGCGACCCGGTCACGCTCATACGCCTCCACGATCGCCATGTCGGCGATGAATCCGACCTTCAATGCCTCTGCGGCGCCGTCGATCTTGAGGCGTTCGGGGAGGGAATCGAGGATGTCGACGTCGATGGTCACCCGATCGGGGTGCTTGAAGACGCCGGCGAGGTTCTTGCCGTCGACGTTGACGCCCGTCTTCCCACCGATGGACGCATCGACCGCGCCGAGCAGCGTCGTTGGCACGTAGGACACTGCGATGCCCCGAAGGTATGTTCCACCGACGAAACCCACGACGTCGGTGAGCGACCCCCCGCCCACTCCGAGCACGAGGTCGGCGCGCGTGAACCGTTGTCCGTTGAGATGCCGATACACATCCTCAACGACGGACATCTTCTTCGCGTCCTCTCCATCGGGGAGGGTGTACCCGGTCGCGCGGAGCCCGGCGCCTGCGATGAGGTCAGCCAGGCGCTGCGCACGGACGAACGTCGACGGCTGGCAGATCACCGCAACCGCGCTGTGCCCTCCCGCGAGTGCGCCGTTGACGATGTCCTGCTCGAGGGTCCGTCCGACCACGATCTCGCTCCGAATGGCAGTGCCATCGTCGATCACATACCGATGCATGCGGCGACCTCCTCGGCGACTGCAACGGGGTCCCTGCCTGTCGTGGACACGACGTGTTCGCCGGCCTCGAGGTAGCGGTGGTGGCGCGCCGAGAGGATGCGGTCGATGTCCGCTCCCGTGGCGACCAGCGGCCGCTCAGCGGCGCCCGCCCCGTCCAGCCTCCGTTCGAGCTCCTCGCTCGACGCTTCGAGGAGGACGACCGTCCCCGTCCTCCTCATCACTGCGAGGTTCGCCTCATCGAGCACGGCGCCGCCACCAGTTGCGATGACGGCGGGATCGGATTCGGATGCGCGTTCGATCGCATGGAGCTCGGCCGACCGAAAGCGGTGCTCCGACTCGGCGAAGAGTTCCGGGATCGTCATACCCGTCTCCTCCATCACCGAGGCATCGGTATCGATGAGTGGCCTCCCCAGCCGCTCGGCGAGGATGGCGCCGACCGTGGTCTTGCCGCTCCCCATCATCCCGATCAACCAGACATGGCCCATCGGCCGACCCCCCCTCAGAACGACCGGAGTCGGTCGAGGTAGCCGCCGTGTGCTCGTTCGATGTCATCGACGGTGTCCCCACCGAACTTCCTGAGGACCTCGGCTGCGAGCACGTACGCGACCATCTGCTCCGCGACCACTCCCGCTGCGGGGACCGCGCACACATCGCTCCTCTCGCGGAAGGCCTTGTCGGGAAGCCCGGTGTCCACGTCGACGGTGTCGAGCGGCGCCATGATCGTGGAGATCGGCTTCATGGCCGCCTTGACACGGAGGACCCCGCCCGTCGTCATGCCGCCCTCGAGTCCCCCCGCACGGTTCGACCGCCTCCCGTAGCCGCCGTCATCGCCGTCGCTTGGCACGATCTCGTCGTGGGCATCCGAGCCGCGGGCAGCGGCTTGCCTGAGGCCGTCGCCGATTTCGACCGCCTTGATCGCCTGGATGGACATGACGGCTCCGGCGATGAGGCCGTCGAGCTTCCTGTCCCAGTGGACATGGCTGCCCAGGCCGGGTGGAAGGCCGTATGCGAGCACCTCGACCACGCCGCCGAGGGTGTCACGAGCTGCCTTCGCAGCCTCGATCTCGGCGATCATCGCCTCCTCCGCATCCGCTCGGTGGGCACGAACCGGGGACTCGTCGATGTGGACGGCATCCTCGGGTTTCGGAAGGGCGGTGCCTCCCTCGACGGCAATCGAGCCGATGGCGACGACGTGGGAGAAGACCTGTACGCCGATCACGGCGAGCAGCTGCTTGGCGAGATGTCCGACGACCGTCCGAGCGGCGGTTTCGCGGGCCGACGCCCGCTCGAGGATGTCTCGGGCATCGTGCGTGTCATACTTCTGCATGCCGACGAGATCGGCGTGACCGGGCCTCGGCTTGGTCTCACGCCTGATCGATGCCGCGAGGTCATCCGAGATCGGGTCTGGCGACATCCTCTCGCTCCAACGGGGCCACTCCGTGTTCCGGATGAGGACGCTGACCGGTCCTCCGAGCGTTCGTCCGAATCTCACCCCGCCGAGGATCTCGAGTTCATCCTTTTCGAGCTTCATCCGGGGTCCACGACCGAAGCCGAGCCGTCGTCGTGCGAGCTCGGCGGCGATGCCCTCGGTTGTGACGAGCAGTCCCGACGGCAGGCCCTCCACCGTCGCGACCAACGCAGGACCATGGGACTCGCCTGAGGTGATGAAGCGCAGCATGATGACGGAGGCTATACCACTCGGGGCACGACGCTCGTCTCTGTGACCCCGAACGGCTCAGCGAACGTACCACGCGATGATCACGTCTCCGAGGTACAGGGCGATGAAGCCTCCTGCGACCATGAACGGACCGAAGGCAATGGCGTCCTTGCGTCCGGCCAATCGAGTGACGAGGAGGACGATGGCGACGAGGCCGGCCACGATGAATGCGCTGATCGCCGCGGTCACGACGTGGCGCCATCCGAGGTAGCCGACGAACAAGCCGATGAAGGCCGCGAGCTTCACGTCCCCATACCCGAGAGCGCCCCGTGCCAGGAGGGCGAGGACGAACATGATCCCGAAGTATGCCGCCGATCCGACCACCGCATCGAGGAGTGCACCGGGGTCGGCTGCGAAGAGTCCCCCAACGAGGAGGAGGATGCTGCCGATACCCCCGTAGCGAATGAGGATTCGATTCGGGATCAGCCGCGTATCGAGGTCCGTCACGGTGAGCAGGATGCCGCCCACGACGAAGGCCACGTACCCGGGCACGACCCAGAGGCTCGGTACGGCACCGGGCAGGAGTGCGAGCAGCACGACCGTGGAACCGAGGACAGCTGCGTTTGCAGCCCTCTGTCGGTGACGGTCAGGTGCGGTGCACCGCATGAGCGTGGGGCCGAGGGCAGCGCCGCACGCGCACACCGGTGAGATCCACCGATCCTGACCACCGAGGCGGTGGGCATCCGCCTCCGCGACGATCATGCGCGCAGCGAACACTCCCGCAACGGCGGACACGGCAGCGAGGGCGAATGGCATGACCTGCGAGATTAGGTGCC
>CAZYGP010000184.1:0-4475 GCA_964647265.1 uncultured Acidimicrobiaceae bacterium
TTGCGCAGATACACATACCCATCCGACTGGCGATACATCCCAGGAGTCTCCACCCCATCCCCGTCCCAATCCCCGAAGATCGGGTAATCACCCGGATCCCCGAAGAAGAACGACGACTCCAACCCACCATCATCATCGAACAGGTGCCACAACCCCTGCGACGGGTCCACCAAACCCGTCCGATGCACCACACCCGGAGGAACCTCCGCCGTGATCGTCAACGACACCGTCGCAACACTCGACACCAGACCACCCGCATCCTTGGCACGGTACGTGAACGAATCCGACACCGACACCGACCCATCATGGGTATACGAGAACGACCCATCAGCATTCAACACAACACCACCATGAACCGGATCCGACACCTTCTCAGCCGTCAACACGCCACCCTCAGGATCACTGTCATTCCCCAACACACCCGGCGCCGCCACAACCAACACCCCACCAACCTCCACAAAGAACGGACCATCATCCACAGCAACCGGAGCATCATTCTGCGGGTTGATCGTGATGGTCACGGTTGCTACGGAACCCGAGATCAGCCCCTGCACGGGTCGATACGTGAATGTATCGGAGGTGGTCTCGGAGTCGTCGTGCGTATAGGTGAACGATCCGTCGGCGGCAAATGACAGGATGCCGTGAGCCGGACCGGTCAACTGGGTGGCGGTGATCTCGCCGACGTCAGCGACGAGGGTCAGATCATTGGCCAGCACTCCGAGAACCGAGGTGACGACGAGCGCCGCCCCTTCGTCCACGGCGTAGGCGTCGTCGACACCGCCGAGGGTCGGCTGCCAATGCGGATCCGCCTTCGCCGGTGAGTCGTCCAAGATCTCCATCGCCGTTCCACCGGTCGCGGGCACCGTCCACACCGACTGCGGGCCCGGTGTCGTGGTCTCCCGCTCGAACACGATCAGTGCCCCGTTCGGCGACCAGGACGGGTGCTCGTCCTTGGACGTCGCAACGGAGGTCAGGATCGTCTTGCCCGATCCGTCGGCATTCATCGTCCAGATGTTCTCGGGCGAGTCGCCACCGGCACCGTTGTTTGCTGACGCATACGCGATCTTCGATCCATCCGGCGAGAAGGCGGGATGCCACGCCACGTTCAGCTCGTCGGCAGTCAGGTTGACCGAGCTCACCGCTTCGCCACCGGCGTCCATCACGTAGACGTCGTCGACGCCGTTGCGCTTCGTGGTGAACGCTATCTTGGTTCCGTCGGGTGACCAGTCGGGGGCATAGTCCGAGTACGTCTGCGTGGGCCCTGCGATCGATAGCTGCACCTCTCCGGTGCCGTTGGTCATGATCTTGAAGATGCGATCCTGTTCGTTGTAGATCCGGTAGGAGTCGCCGGAGTTCCAATCACCCGTGACCGGCGTGGTAGTGATCGTGGTCGCGGTGGTCGAGACGACGAAGGCGGACCCGCCGGTGGTCAGGTTCTCCGCAACCATGCCGGGAAGTGCAGCGCCCGTGGGCACGTCGGTTTCGGTGATGACCGTCGCGCTCGGAACGGCGTTGTTCGCAGCGTCTGCCAACGCATCGGGGTAGACCCCCCGCCTGCGGAATGCAATCCACTCACCGTCGGGGGAGAACGCAGGGTCGAAGTCACTCCCGGTCGTCGTGACCTGGGTGCGACTCGTGCCGTTCGCATTGATCGTGTAGATCAAGAAGTTGGCGGAACTCGTGTCGCTGAATGCGAGCTTCTGTCCATCCGCCGACCATGCGGGGCCCCGAGCCTGTGTTGCGAGCACGGCAGCTCCGGTGCCGTCCTGGTTCGAAGTCCACACCGCGCCGGATTCTTCGTACGCAATGAGCCCGTTGGCGCCGGGAAAGGCGTTGGCCTCTCGCGCTCCGATGGCCACAAGGCTCGTCGCGGCAAGCGCGAGCAGGGTGATCTGTACGATTGTCGTACGACGTCTCGAAACCTTCATGCCCATGGCCCAATCCTCCGATTCAGCGAGGGAGCGCACAGCTCCCGTTTCCGTCGCTTTTCCGACGCATCGTACCACCACGCCACGTTCTGCGGTCAGTCGAATGCGCGGGGGAGTCGGTCGAGTGCGCTGCGTAACGGGTAGAAGGGCCCAAGAACCTGCGGTTCAACGGCATGTCTAGTCCCTCGGTGCGGCCGAGAACGGTACTCCCGGCGTCCTCAGTCGGCCATATACTCGAAGAGACAACAGAACGCGGCCGGGCAACCACGGCGGAACGAGTCGTACGCGTCCGAGCTTGCGGCAATCGATTTGGAAATGCGGTCAGGAGAACGTGATGAAGGTATTGATCATCGGCGCGGGTGGATTCATCGGGTCGAATCTCGTTGACCACCTCACCGAGGATGGTGTGCACGACATTGTCGGCGTCGACGTCTCGGCGGACAAGCTGCGTGGCATCGAAGGTCCGAACTTCCGATTCGTCGAGGCCGACATCACTGTCTCACGAGAGCTCACCGACAGGCTGATCGCAGAGGCGGATGTCGTCGTCGACCTGGTCGCCTATGCCAACCCGAGCCTCTATGTTTCCAAACCGCTCGATGTCATCCGTTTGAACTTCTTCGAGAACATGGCCATCGTCGAGTCTTGTATCGCCCACCGTAAGCGCCTGATCCAGTACTCGACGTCGGAGGTGTACGGAAAGCGCTCGACGAACGGCACATATCGTGAGGACGAAAGCGACCTCGTGATGGGTCCGGTCACCAAGCAGCGGTGGGTCTACGCAGCTGGCAAGCAGTTCCTCGAGCGCATCCTGCACGCCCACGGACTCGCAGGTGACCTCGAGTACACCATCGTCCGGCCATTCAACTTCGTTGGGCCGCGGTTCGACTATCTCGTCGAATCGGGCTCCATGGGCGGGCCCCGAGTATTCGCCCACTTCATGTCGGCATTGCTCACGGGGGGGCCGATGTATCTCGTTGATGGCGGTGAGCAGCGACGTTGCTTCACCCACATCAAGGACGCCAGTGAGGCATTCACGGTGCTCCTCACCGACCCACGTGCAACGAACGAGATCTACAACATCGGGAACCCCTCAACGGACATCTCGATGCGGGAACTCGCCACCTTGATGATTGGTCTCTACGGCGACATCACGGGTCGCGCGTACGAAGGCGACGTCATCGAGGTCACGGGCGAGGACTTCTATGGTCACGGGTATGAGGACATGAATCGCGTGCCGCCTGCGATCGGCAAGCTCGAGGCCCTCGGTTGGTCCCCACGGTTCGGCCTCGAGAGGATCTTCCGCGATGCCATTCGATACCACGCCGAGGGGTATGAGGCCGGCGCATTGCAGCTCCACAGAACCTGAACCCGACCTGTTGATCACCTGCCCGCTGGGAACCGGGATCCATCGTGACCCTCCTTGACGGAGCCGAGGTCGCCGGAACCTCGCTTTCCGCCGATGTGTGCATCGTCGGCGCGGGACCAGCTGGAGTGGCGGTTGCGTCGGTTCTCGCCCGGACCGGTGCACGAGTCATCGTGCTCGAGTCCGGGGGCGCCTACCTGGATCGCCGCGACCGGGGAAATCTGCTCCCCGCACTCCGCGACCATGCCAGAGGTGCGCAGTCGGCAACCCGAGGACGCGTGCGCGGACATCCGTACTACCCGTTGCGCCTGTCACGCGCGCGCGGTGTGGGGGGAAGCACCGCGGCCCTGAGGGCGCACGGACTCCGATCACGGCCGTTGGACCCCATCGACCTCGCGGGGACGGGACTCCTCGAGTGGCCGATCGGCTATCAGGAGCTTGGAGATCACCTCGTCGAGGCGTCTCAACTCTGCGCCCTTCCGGACGCCTCGCGGTCCTGGGATGGTGAAGGCGGCGCGAGTGTCCTAGGGGAGGTTGGCGCTATCCGGGCTGTCGAGCTTCGCCACGGTGACCGCCACGCCATCCGTGCGACAGCGGAGGGGCTTGCCGAATCCGACCAGAAGTGGGTCCTCGGTGCAACGGTCACCCGGCTGCGAGTCGACGACTCGTCATGCGTCACAGGCCTCGACGTGGTCACGTCGACTGGCGGAAGGTTCCGGGTCGAGGCGGACGCAACCGTGCTGGCAACCGGTGGCATCGACAATGCCCGGATCCTCCTTGACAATCCGACGGTGCTCGCGGCCATGGGAGCTGCGTCCTCGAACGTGGGACGGTACTTCATGGAGCACCTCCACTTTCCGGCAGGGTATCTCCTGCCCAGGGACGCGAGCGCCTCGAGGAAGATCTGGGATGCCTTCTGCGACAACGGGGAGGAGCGATGGATCACGGCGTCAGACGAGGTGGTCCGATCGGAGGGTATCGCTCGGTCAGCCTTCATCCCGATCCCCATACATCCAACGTCCACTTCGTCAGGGGTCCAGGCCCTCGGTCGTATCGTTCGGTCCGTTCCCTACGGGCCATTCGCTGCTCAGTGGTGGGCGAGTGACATCGCCGAGGCTTGGCATGATCGGTCGAGAATCGCCCGGGCAGTCGCTTGGACGCCGAAACTGGCCGATGAAGGCGGG
>CAZYGP010000185.1:0-4462 GCA_964647265.1 uncultured Acidimicrobiaceae bacterium
CCGGAAGAGGCCTCCATCCTCTCGCGGGACCCGAGGTCGCACGACCCGATCGGGGCCGTCCAGGCGGTGGCGGCAGACGTCTCCGTCGCCAAGCCCTCCGGTGCGGCCGATTCGCTCGAGCCCATCGTCGACCTCGTCGAGCTCTCCGGCCCGACGGAGGCACACATGCGATCCCTCGGGATCGACACCTCGTCCATGTCGCTCGAGGACTTCGCAGTCGGCCTCCTGAGGGTCAGCGGGTACCAGGTCGATCCGGGTCCTTCGGGGTTCTCGTTGCCGTCGGTCGGGAACGGCAAGGTGTTCCGTGCATCTCGCGGTGCAGACACGGCGATCCTCGCGATCGTCGAACACTCCGACGGCGAGTATCCGGAGCTGGACGAGCGTGTGCTCGCGGAGTTCTCGGTTGCCGTGGCTCAGGCGAACCCGAAGCGTGCGATCCTGGTCACGGACAAGTTCGGCCCCTACGCCATGTACGAGCGCGAGCGCCGGGACAAGCGCCTCGTCCTCATCACGAGGGAGCGCCTCCAGGCCTTCGCCGACTCGTTCGACTTCGGCTGACCGCAAGGCCCTCTTGCCTGATCGGTAGACTCCTCGACATCGGCGGCGCGCACTTTCGGCGTGCCACCATCGGAACTCTCGTGCAACCGGGAGCGTTGTCCGAAGCGAGATGGGAACCATGGCCGAACAACCGACCCTGTCATGGGAGGAGGTCGCCCACAGGTACGGCCGCAAGATCTACACGTTTGCCTATCGCCTGACGGGCAATCCGGATGATGCGGCCGATCTGGTTCAGGACGTCCTCCTTCGGGTCCGCAAGGGTCTCGACGACTACACGCCGGGGAGCTTCGAGGGCTGGCTGTGGCGCATCACGCGCAACGCGTTCCTCGACGGTGTCAGGAAGAAGAATCGGCGGCCGACGATGCCCCTGCCCGAAGGTGACCACGTCGACCTGGGGTCGAGCCCGTCGCCCGACGAGGTCCTCGCATCCGTCAGGCTTTCCGATGACGTACAGGCTGCGCTTCTTAAGCTTCCGTATGACTTCCGTGAGGCCGTCGTCCTGTGCGACGTGGTCGGTCTCACCTACGAGGAGATCGCCGATGCAACGGACGTGCCCGTTGGAACGGTGCGGTCGCGGATCCACCGTGGCCGGTCGATGCTGAGAGGAATGCTGACATGGCCGGTGTGACACCAGAGCCTGACAGGACGTCCGTCCTGCTGTCGTGCTACCTCGATGGTGAGCTCACCCAGGAGGAGCTGGCAGAGGTGGTCGTCGCACTCGAGACCGATCTCGACGCCATCGCCGAGTTCCGGAGCCTGCAGGCGTATCGACGAGCCGTTCGTTCCCTCCCCATCCTCAACGCGCCAGTTGACCTCCTTCCGGGTGGGCACCTCGGTGAGGAGCTCTCCGCGTACCTCGATGGTGAGCTCGCGACCGCTGAGATCCCCAACGTCGTCGGACACCTCCGGTCGTGCGACGAGTGTCGATCCGAGCTCGCAGAGCTCGACCGCGCTCGAACCGCGGTACGTGCGCTTCCCGGCGTCGATCCGCCAGCGTTCCTCGGTGTGTACCGAGCCGATAGGGAGAGCGCGCACCGGAGGATCTGGCCTGCTGCCGCGGTCGCCGGAGGCGTTGCGGCACTGGCCATCGCCTTCACACTCAACGCCTCGACGAGCGTCGAGCCCGTGGCCATTGATCTCGCCGACCTCGAGTCCCGTCATGCCGCCGTGGCGTCCGCTCCGTCGATGCCGACGGGGGTGCAGGTGTCGAACCCGTGACCCGAATGCTCAGGCGCTCGGTCGTCGTCGGATCCGCGGTTGCCGTTGTTCTGGGCATCGGATCGCCCTCCGCCCTTGCCGACGACCTCGCCGACATCCTCGAGCGGGCACGAGCCGCCACGTACACGGCAACGCGCCTCACCGTGTCGGCATGGGGCGACCACACGAACCTCCTGCGAGAGCGTGTCGAGCACGCGCAGGGTGCCGAGATGATCCGTGTCGACCAGACATGGTCGATGGTCGGGAACGGTCGCACCGTCACGATGGGGGATGTCCCCGAGGGTGTCGCCTTCATGACGACGTCCCCTGCGGTCGTGACCGACCGCTATCGGATCGGTGACGTGACCGAGTGCACACACCTGCGCCGCAAGTGCTCCTTCATCCCCATCCTCGAGGGGGACCGGGTGCGTGCCCACATGCTCATCGACTCCCGCACTGGTGCCCCTCTCATCACCTATGTGTACGACGGGGACGGGCATACGTATCGGACGGTCTCGCTGTCGGAGTTCTCCCCGCATCGCACCTACGAATGGCCCGAGGGCACCGCGGATGTTCCGCTCGAGGTGGTCATGCGGGATGACTCGTCGGCCGTACCCCAGGAGCTGTACGGATACGAACTCGTCGACGTGTTCGACGGCCCTGCATCCTCGGAACAGGGCTACTACTCCGATGGCCTGTTCAGTTTCTCGCTCTTCACGATGCCGCTCGACACCGTCGTCGCGGGGTTCGAGGAGCCCTTCACGATGGTGACCGAACGTGGCGCATACGACCTGCTCACGACGGCGAGGGATGTCCGCCTGCATTGGGAGGGCGGTGATCGCCACTTCGTCCTCGTCGGCGACCTGCCGCCAGACCACCTCGAGGCCGTACTCGACGAACTCCCGGATCCCGGCAGCGGGAACATCTTCTCGAGGATCTGGCGGGCAATCTTCGGCTGAGCCGCTGGCCGCTCGAGCAGGGGCCGACCGGCTCCTCAGTCCCGTCCGATCTCGCGCCGCGCGACGACCATCGTGTGGACCTCGTCGGGGCCGTCGGCGATCCGCAGCGTTCGCATGTTCGCCCACATGCTCGCGAGCGGTGTGTCGTTCGAGACCCCCATGCCCCCGTGGACCTGTATCGCCTTGTCGATGACCCAAAGGGCGGTGTTGGGTGCGACGACCTTGATGGCGGACACGTCCCTGGTCGCGGCACGATTGCCCTGTGTGTCGATCAGCCACGCGGTGTGGAGCACGAGCAGCCTCGCTTGGTCTATCCGCCACCGAGACTCCGCAATCCACTGCTGGACGACGCCCTGATCGGCGACCCGCACGCCAAAGGCCTCGCGGTCCCTCGCCCGTGCGATCATGAGGGACAGCGCCCGCTCGGCCTGGCCGATCGCGCGCATGCAGTGGTGGATCCGCCCCGGTCCGAGGCGGGCCTGTGCGATCATGTAGCCCTCGCCGGGACCCGAGATGAGGTTGCCTGCGGGGACGCGGACGTCGTGGTATCGAACCTCGGCGTGACCGCCGCGATGGCGATACCCGAACACGGGCAAATCGCGGACGACCTCGACTCCCTCGGCATCCATGGGCACGAGGATCATCGAGTATCGCTGCTTGGGGGGTGCGTCGGGGTTGGTGACGCCCATGACGATCGCGACCTTCGAGTCCGCGCTCATGGCACCCGAGGACCACCACTTTGTGCCCGAGACGACGTAGTCGGCGCCTTCGGCCCGGATCGAACACTGGAGGTTCCGGGGGTCCGACGACGCAACCGCCGGTTCGGTCATCCCGAAGTTCGATCGGATCGTGCCGTCGAGGAGTGGAAGGAGCCAGCGTTCCTTCTGGGCGATCGTGCCGAACATGTGGAGGACTTCCATGTTGCCGGTATCGGGGGCAGCGCAGTTCGTCGCCTCCGGCGCGAGTTCGATCGACATGCCCATGATCTCGGCAAGCGGCGCGTACTCTGTGTTCGTCAGACCTGCGCCATGCTCCTCATCTGGCAGGAACAGGTTCCACAAACCTGCTTCGCGTGCGGTCGACTTGAGCCGCGCCATCTCGGGAGGTGCCTCGGTCGGATCGTCCTGTGGACCTCGAGCAGCGATGGCCCGTTCGGCTGGGTAGATGTGGTCGTCCATGAACGCGTTGAGACGATCCTGGTACTCGAGCGAGCGAGGAGAGTGTGCGAAATCCATGACGATGACGCTAGTCGTCCGGGGCGTCGACGGTCAGGCGCCCTCCACCCATTCCTCGCCGCCCGACCAACTCTCCTTCTTCCAGATCGGCGCTCGGGCCTTCACCTCGTCGATGAGGAAGCGGGCCGCGGGGAACGCGTCGTCGCGGTGAGCGGCTGACACGGCAACCACGACGGCGGGTTCCCCGACCGCGAGGATTCCGGTTCGGTGGCTCACGGCGACCCTGATGACGGACCACAGCGCCCGTGCCTCCGTGATTATCACCTCGATCGTGGCCTCGACGACACCTGCATAGGCCTCGTACTCGAGGGACGAGACGTCGTCTCTCCCGGGAGCGTGGTCACGGACCATACCCGTGAAGACGACCGAGCATCCGGCGGACGGATCCGCGACGAACACATGGTGATCTGCGACGTCGAGCGGATCGGACGAGATCGCGATCCGGTCGGTGCCCGCACCGGCTACAGAAGCACTTCTCATACAATCACGACCATGAGCAACGATACCCCCGGA
>CAZYGP010000186.1:0-4421 GCA_964647265.1 uncultured Acidimicrobiaceae bacterium
ACAGCCGGGCAAGCGGGGATCGGTCCACGGCGTCAGACATGAGGCGAGGCTAGCGAGGAGCGGCGCCGTGGCAGCGGCTCGAACCGCGCGCTGGACGGGCGGCGAATCGTCGCGCTACGGAGCGCGCCCGATCCTGACCTCGATGGCCTGGTTCTGGCCGATGGGGGCGCCCGGCGCCGGCGTCGATGTCACGACCTTTCCGTGCTGGGCCGGGTTCGTCGTGACGATGTCGGTGAACGACCACGTGATCGCAAGACCCTGCTCATCGGAGAACTCGGCAAGTCGCCCGTTCACGAGTGCCGGGGTCAGCCCACGCAGGTCGATCATCGTGATCTCAGGTGCGATACCGCTCGACACCTGGATCAGTACCGTCGATCCCTGCCGGATGGGCGTGCCGGGGAGCGGAACGGTGCCGACGAGCGAACCCGCCGGGAGGGTGCTCGGGACCTCCGTGATCTCGCCGTACAGTCCGGAGCGGAAGACGGCCTCTACGGCCTCGCTGGTGGACGGGGCGAGCGGCGGCACGGTCGCGAACGGTGTCTGGCGGTATACGTCGGTACCGGGCGGGTCAGCGGGGAAGTCGAGTGCCGGCTGCCCCGCAAGCGCGTACTGCATGAACTGGCTCCAGATCGGTGCTGGCAGGGTGCTGCCGAAGGCCCGTCGGTAGTACTGCTCGGCGCCTTCGAGGTCGTTCCACACCGTGAAGTCCTCGAGCGGGTCCTGGCGGTCGGCGTATCCGACCCACACGCTCGTCGTGAGCTGTGGCACGAATCCCACGTACCACACGTCCCTGTAGTTGGTGGCAGTGCCGGTCTTGCCTGCCTGCGGCCTCCCGATGTCGGCCCTTCGTCCGGTTCCGCTCGTAACGACCTGCTCCATTGCCCCGACCACCGCCGCCGCGATCTGCGACGAGAGGACCTCTCGGGGTTCGTGGTCGTGCTGGTAGAGCACGGTCCCGTCACGGTCGATGATGCGCTCGATCAGGTATGGCTCGACCCTGGTACCGAAGTTCGCGAGGGTCGAGTAGGCAGCGGCCATCTCGAGAGGTGATACACCCTGGGCTCCGAGGGTGATCGACAGGTAGGGCTCCAGCTGTGACCGGATGCCGAGTCTGTTCGCCATCTCGACGACGACATCGGGTCCGATGTTGTTGATCAGGCGGGCATAGACGGTGTTCGTGGAATTGAAGGTCGCGGACTCGAGTGTGCGGAGTGCCTTTCCTGAGGACCCACCTGCGTTCTCCACGGTCCAGGTCGCCCCGTCCGGTGGGCACGGGGTCGCGCAGTCGATCACGGCGGGACTCGAGTCGTCCCAATAGGAGCCGAGGGTGACGGGGTTGCCGTCACGATCGCCTGACTCGAGGGCGGCCGCGAGGGTGAACGGCTTGAATGCGGAACCAGGTTGGCGAGCTCCCTGCCCTGCGAGGTCGTACGGGCGCTGGCCTGCCTCGATGTCGTCCCCATACTCGACGCCGGATGCGAGGACCCTGATTGCGCCCGTTCGATTCTCGACGGTTGCGATCGCTCCGGTCGGCCCGTCCGAGCCCGGCCTGAACCACGCGCGCAGGATTCGATTCGCCTCCTCCTGGAGGGCGTTGTCGAGCGTGATCTCGATCGTGAGACCACCGCCTCCCTCACAAGAGGTGTCCGCCGCCGCGCACCCGAAGATCGCGATCTTGCGCTCCTCCCTCGATTCGCCGAGTACCGAGAACTCCGCCGACTCGATGAGCTGGCGTCGAACGGCGATCATCACCTGTGGTGCCGTCGTCTCGAAGCGTCGCTGCTCGATCACTCCCAGCGGCTGTGCCTTGGCGGCTCGGCCGTCCGCCGGCAGGATGTATCCGTTCGCGACCATTCGGTCGATCGTGCGGTTCCTGGCGGCAAGGGCGTTCTGCGCGTTGAATCGGGGGTGATAGAACGTCGGATTCCGGATCGGCACCGGAAGAAGTGCCGCTTCGGCAATCGTCAGCTCGTCGAGCTCCTTCCCGAAGTACTCGAGGGAGGCTGCGCGGATCCCGTAGGCGTTCGATCCGAAGAACACCGAGTTCGCCCAGAACTCGAGGATCTGATCCTTGGTGTAGCGCCTCTCCACCTCGGCTGCCACGATCGCCTCGCACACCTTCCGTTCGATCGTCACGTCTGATGTGAGGAAGTTCTGCTTGACGACCTGCTGTGTGATCGTCGACCCGCCCCCGGCAGGGTTGTTCGTCAGCCGCCCGAGAACGGCGCGCCCGATCGATGTGAAGTCGATGCCCTCGTGCTCGTAGAAATCCTTGTCCTCTGCCGAGAGAAGCGCGGAGCGCACCAGTTCGGGCATGTCCCCGAGCGCGATGGGGAGGGAGTTTCGTTCGGTCAGCTGACCGAGCTGAACGCCGTCGGACGTGTACACGTTCGAGAGGGTCGACAGGTCGGGAAAGGCGAGGTCGATCTCGCTGATGTCGCACAGATAGGCGTCCTCGACGTCCTGAACCGTTCCATATGCCGTGTTGACGCTCAGGAAACCGAACAACCCGAACCAGGTCGCACCAATGACGACGACGACCGCGAGCCCGATCATCGCGGGGAGGCGGCGACGGTTGCGCTCGGAGCGCTCGACCTGTCGAATCAGAGGTTCCATGGAATCCGTGGGTTGTGATCCGCGCCGTACCCGTCCTACCGGTACCATCGGCACGCGAAATCAGCATAGGAATCGACTTCGAATAGCGGATGGACTTGGCATGACGGGAGCGAACGTGTACCGCCCCTCGGATCTCGAGGGGTTCGACCCCGCGACGGATCTCGGCGAGCCCGGTTCGTATCCGTACACGCGTGGCCCGTATCCATCGATGTATGCGGGCCAGCTCTGGACGATGCGCCAGTACGCAGGATTCGGATCGGCGGGAACGACAAACGAGCGATTCCGCATGCTGCTGGCGGCAGGGCAGACAGGGCTGTCGGTCGCGTTCGACCTCCCGACCCAGATGGGCCTCGACTCGGACCATCCGCTCGCTGCTGGCGAGGTGGGCAAGGTCGGTGTAGCGATCGACTCGGTCGACGACATGCGGGCACTGTTCGAAGGCATCCCGCTCGGGGAGGTGTCGACCTCGATGACGATCAACGCCACCGCGGCGATCCTCTTGCTCATGTATCAGATCGTCGCCGAGGAGCAGGGTGTCGACCCAGCGCAGCTTCGCGGCACCATCCAGAACGACATCCTCAAGGAATACATCGCCCGAGGGACGTACATCTTCCCCGTGTCGCCGTCGATGCGGATCATCACGGACGTGTTCTCCTATTGCGAGGCGGTGATGCCGCAGTGGAACACGATCTCGATCAGTGGCTACCACATCCGTGAGGCGGGATCCACAGCGGCGCAGGAGGTCGCGTTCACGCTCGCCAACGGCCTCGCGTATGTGGCCGCAGCCGAGTCAGCGGGGCTCGCCGTAGATCGTTTTGCTCCGAGGCTCTCGTTCTTCTGGAACGCCCACAACGACATCTTCGTCGAGGCAGCGAAGTACCGGGCCGCACGACGACTCTGGGCAAGGCTCATGCGCGAACGCGTCGGTGCCGCGGATCCTGCGTCGTGGCGGATGCGCTTCCACACCCAGACCGCCGGGTCATCCCTCGTCGCCCAACAGCCGCTCAACAACGTCGTGAGGACGTCGTACCAAGCGCTCGCGGCGGTGCTCGGCGGTACCCAGTCGCTGCACACGAACGCGTTCGACGAGGCACTCGGATTGCCCACGGACCGATCTGCGACGATCGCCCTCCGGACCCAGCAGATCCTCGGCCACGAGGCCGGCGTCACGTCCGCAGTCGATCCGCTTGCGGGGAGCTACTACGTCGAGTCACTCACCAATGACATCGAGGAGGCCGCAACGGCCCTCATCGCGCGCATCGACGAGCTCGGGGGCGCCATTCCGGCGATCGAAGCTGGCTTCCAACAGCGAGAGATCGACGATGCCGCATACGCCCATGCCGTGTCGGTCGACGCGGGAGGCACGGTCATCGTCGGTGTCAACCGGTACATCGACGACGGCGGTCCCGAGCCGGATGTGACCGTGGTCGACGGCGATCTCGAGCGCCAACAGATCGAAGCCGTCTCCGATCGTCGCTCGAAACGTGACGCAACGGCGGTGGGTGATCGTCTCGACGCGGTCGTCGCCACGGCGAGGACGAGCGAGAACCTGCTGATCCCGATCAAGGCGGCCCTCGAAGCTGGAGCGACGATCGGGGAGGTCTCCGACGCTCTCGTGTCTGTCTTCGGCCGCTACCGTCAGACGTTCTGAGGATCGAGGGGGAGCGTCAACGTGTTCACGGTTCCCGGCGCGACGAGGCTGCTTGTCATCGGAGGCGGACCCGCAGGCCACTCCGCTGCGACACAGGCAGCGACGTTCGGGCTCGAGGTCACATTGGTGGAGGCCGAGATCGTCGGTGGTGCAG
>CAZYGP010000187.1:0-4347 GCA_964647265.1 uncultured Acidimicrobiaceae bacterium
TGCCCTCGCACGATCACTCAGGTTCGAGCGTCGACCGAGCGCCGTGGACCAATCGTTGTACGACCGTGCCATCGCGTTCGGGTATCGGGTATACGCCACGAACCCATTCGACTTCGTCCTGTATCGCGGACACGGCGACCACACTTGGGATGCGAGGGATTCCGACTTCGTGGACGCTTCGATCTTGCGATGGCCGGGTACCGTTGCTGAGATCACGAACATCAACAGCGACGGACGACCAGTTCGCTGAGAGTCCGCATGCGCCCCAGAGTCGAGGTTGCGATGTCCGCGTTCGGTCGGCTGGACCAGCTTGCCTCAAGAGTGCGACCTGACGAACCTCCACCGTGGGCAGGTGTCGGATTGTCGGTTTCATCATCGAGCGTCAGGCGAACACGTCTGCGTCTGCCAGATCGGGCGCGGCCGCATCCCCGGATGACAGGATCGGCCCCCGACCCCCGAGCGGCCAGTCGATCCCGAGTTGAGGATCGTCCCAGCGAACCACTCGTGCGAGTTCGGGTGTGTACGGAGCCGTGACCTTGTAGGCGACCCTGCACTGCCGGGAGGTCGTCAGGAACCCGTGGCCGAAGCCTGGCGGGATCCAGAGTTGGGTCCCCTCGTCCGCACTGAGGTGACGGCCGCTCCACCGTCCGAACGACCCTGAGGAACGGCGCAAGTCAACAGCAACATCAAAGATCGAGCCGCTGATCACCCTGATCAACTTGCCCTGCGCGACCGGCTCGAGTTGATAGTGAATGCCGCGGATGGTGCCCTCGGACGACGTCGACTCGTTGTCCTGGACAAACGTCACAGACATTCCGATCGCAGCGTCGAACACGGTCTTGTTGTAGACCTCCGTGAAGCTCCCTCGGTCGTCGCGAAGAACCACCGGCGTTACGGCAACCACTCCTGGCAGACCGGTCACCTCGACTCTGGCCGCCTGACTCACGATCTAGAGCGACGCCCGGTAGGCGGCGATGACTTCCTTGGAATCCCCGGAGGCCTTGACGTAGCCGCGGTCGAACCACATCGCGCGCTCACAGAACTTCTCAACCATCTGCAGGGAATGCGACACCATGACCACCGAGGTGCCACCGTCCATCAGGTATCCGATTCGCTCGAGGGACTTCGCCCGGAAGGCTTCATCTCCCACCGAGAGGACCTCGTCGATGAGTAGTACGTCGGGTTTGACGTCAGTGGCAACAGCGAATCCGAGCCGCGCTGCCATACCCGTCGAATACCCTCGCATCGGGACGTCGATGAACTCGGTCAGGCCCGCCCACTCGGCCAGTGGGATCACCCTTTCCTCCATCTCCTTCGAATCTCGACCGAGCAGCGTTCCGTTGAGGACAATGTTCTCCCGTCCTGTCAGGTCCATGCTCATTCCGCCGCTGAGCTCGATCATCGGGGACACCGTACCTCGTACGATCACACGACCCTGTGAAGGGTGCAGCACACCTGCCAAGACCTTCATGAGCGTGGACTTTCCCGCACCATTTGCGCCGACAATCCCGACAACCTCGCCTGGCATCACCTCGAACGTCACATCGTTGAGCGCCCACAGCTTGTCATAGATGATCTGCCGCTTGAGGAGGTTGATGACGTACTCCTTGGCCGTTCCGGTTCGATGCCGGGCCAATTGATACGCCATCGACACATCCCTCACCTCGATGGACGGCAGCTGAGTCGTCACAACTTCACCACCATCGCCCGCCAGCTCTTCGAGAACACCCAAACGCCCGATGCCAGGAGTACGACTGCCGAAACACCCATCATCACGAAGTTCCACGTCGGAGCGAACTCCCCGCGGTAGAGGAAGCCGCGGAAGACCTCGAGATACGAGAACAGGGGATTCAGTTTGATGATGAATTGGTATTGCTCGGGAATCATCTCGAGCGGGTAGAACGTCGGGACGAGCCAGATGGCGAGCTGGATGATCACGCGTACGAAGTCGATGACGTCGTAGAAGTGAACGGCGGCCGCGGCGATGATCATCCCGACACCCGTCACAAGAGCAAGCATGGCGATGGTGGGAATCGGAACGAGGATCACGGTCCATGGGATCGACACACCTGTCAGCACCATGATCACGAGAAGCGGAACCATGCCGATCGCGAAGTTCACGAGTGCGGCGAGCGCAGCCGTGAACGCGAAGACCTCACCGGGCACTCTGATCTTGCTCAGGATCGCAGCGCCCGCCATCAGTGAGTTCCCAGCAGCCAGGACTCCCTGTGCGAAAAACGTCTGGATGAGCAGGATGCCGGATAGGAGATACACGATGAATGGAATGTCCTCCGAGATCCGAGAGAAGAGCGCAGAGAACACGAGCCACATGACAGCCGCGGTGAGGAGGGGGTTGAGCAGTGTCCACCAGACACCGAGAACCGATCGCTTGTAACGAAGGGTCAGATCACGAGTCACAAGCAGCTTGATGAGCGACCGCCGCGTCCAGAGCGTGCGCGTCTCGTCGAGGATCGGACGCCGAACGTCCGAGGAGTCGTACACAGGGGTGGTCGTGGTCATCGTTCCAGCCATATCGGTGAAGGTGCGAGGGCAGCGGTCAGCGCCGCATTCGAGGAGAAACTCTACCTTGCGTGCCCTGCATTCGGCACCCCATCGACTGACCCACCGGCCCTTGTTCACTAGCCTCTGGCGTCAATGATCGATCCATCGGACAACTTCGAGATATTCGGCGTTGAACCGGATCCCCGACGTGCGGGATCCGCGAGCGTGTCACACTTTGGTGCCGGAGCTACCTGGAGTGATGCGCTCGGTCTTGCTGTGAACTCCCCGACCCGGTGGGCCGTCATCGTTGCTCCCGAAACGATCCTCAACCACTCCTTTGCTGTCGAGGTTCAGGACGCTGTCGCCGATGCCGGCTTGGCCGGGATTGCGTGGGTCGCGCAGTTCAGCAATGGCATCGACGTGACGGGCGAGAGCATCGACTGCGGGAACTACCTCGAGTCACCTGCGATTCCAATGCGATCGCCACTCCGGATCGCCTCGAGCGGACGACCTGCCATTGCACTCCTGGATCTCTCGCGACTCCCGAATCCACTGCCCGAGACGCCCTCTCAGCTCATCGAGATGGCGGCAAGCCGTCATCGGCCCGTGTACCTCACGAGCTCGCTCAGGTACTCGTCCCTTGGATCGCCTCGAGCGGATGCCGGCAGGGTCGACGTGCAGCTCGGCAACGTCGACCTACGCAGGCTTCGATCAGACCCGACGATCAGTATCGTCGTAAGGTCGACAGCGGGGCGAGGACACTTCCTCCGTCGAAATCTCGACGCGTTGGGCCCACAAGTATCCGATGCTGTTGCAGAAGTGATCGTCGTGTCGTCCGAACCGATCGATGGCGTGCGATCTCAACTCGCATCCTTCGACTCGGCGGGCCTACTCCCGATCACTGTGATCGAGGCCCCAGGCACCCCTGTCCCCTCGCGGACGGCATCCCTGACGCACGCCATCGAACGTGCCCGCGGAGACTACGTCTGGTTCGTCGATGATGATGACTGGGCAGCCCCCGACGCGGTCGAGAAGATCACGGCGGCGGTGCACGCAAACGATCGCCCGATCATCGTCGCCGCCGTCGAGTCGGTAACCGAGCAGTGGGATGGCACAGAACTCCGTGCAGCCGTGACGACTCGCCGCTATCTGCCCCGCGAGTGGTTCCGCGCATTCACCGGATGGAACCACCTACCGAACTGCGCTCTCGTGTTCCCGACGGGACTCTGCCGGGACCGCTTGGCTGCTACACCGATCGTCAGGGATCTCGGTGAGGACTATGCGCTCCAGCTCATCATGTACTCGGCGCCGGGTGCGACCGTCACCGTCACAGACTCGACGGTCGCTCGGGTGTCGATCCGCTCGGGTGGCGACAGCACGGTCACCATGGTGGACAGGACTCCCTGGCTGCGAGACATCGGGTCGCACATCTCGGACCTGTCCCGTGATCCCGTCGTTTCGAACGCTGCCCTGTGGGCGATGGGAGCGGCGGTCCGCGATATCCCGTACCCGGAGGAGGGTGATGGTACGGAACTCGATCAACAGGCTGCGAACGCGGCAAAGGAAGCGTCACGCGACACACCGCCGAGGTCATTGATCCGCACTCTGTGGTCTCGACTGCCCAGGTCCGAGCGTACGTAGAACGGAGCACGGTCGGGTGCGCCTTCGTCAGGACGAGAGCCCAACGCGAGTTCCAACCGTAGGCTCCCACCGAAATGAGCAGGCCATTCACCACCTCTGAGTCTCGAGCGACCTACCTCGGCCTGCTCGGAGCGTTGCCCTTGATGGTTTGGTGGGCAGGGTGGGCGCCGGCGATCATGAGCAGCGACTCCATCGATCAGTGGA
>CAZYGP010000188.1:0-4325 GCA_964647265.1 uncultured Acidimicrobiaceae bacterium
ACGTCGCGAGCGGCGGTCCGTCCGATCACCCGACCTATCCCACGTTCGCCGACGGCCACGACGTACTGCTCGTGACGGAGGCGGTCGGCACGAGCTCACGAGAACAACGCTGGATCGGTGTCACCCGATAGGAAGGAGAGACTATGAAGCTTGGACTACTCACGGCACCATTCCCGGAGACCCCGCTCGAGGAGATCGCCAGCTGGAGTTCCGCAAATGGGTTCTCGATGCTCGAGGTGTGCTGCTGGCCGAGCGACGAGGGCACGACCCGTCGGTACGGCGGCATCTGCCACATCGACGTAGATGACATGTCCGAAGCGCGGGCGTCCGAGATCGTCGGGGATATGGCAGATCGAGGGATCACGATCTCAGGACTCGGGTACTACCCGAATCCGCTCCATCCCGACGGCGACCACCGCCGAGCGGTCAGTGATCACTTGAAGAAGGTGATCACGGCGGCATCCCTCATGAAGGTCCCCGTCGTCAACACCTTCATCGGCGCTGACCAGACGAGGACCCAGGCCGAGAACTGGGAGCATGCGAAGGAGATCTGGCACCCGATCGTCGACCACGCGACCGACGCCGGGGTGAGGATCGCAATCGAGAACTGCCCGATGATCTTCTCGCACGACGAGTGGCCGTCGGGTCACAACCTCGCATACTCGCCGAGGATGTGGCGAACCATGTTCGAGGAGTTCGGTGAGACGGTCGGGCTCAACCTCGACCCTTCGCACCTCATCTGGCAGATGATCGACGTCGGGGCCGTCATCGACGAGTTCGGTGAGCGCTTCTACCACATCCACGCAAAGGACCTCGAGATCGACGAGAACGGGCTGTACGAGAACGGCATCCTGTCCCTCGGGATCGGATGGCAGGTCCCCCGCCTCCCCGGACTCGGTGCCGTGGACTGGCAGGAGTTCTTCTCCGGCCTGTACCGCGTGGGGTACGACTACGTCATATGCGTCGAGCACGAGGATCGCAAGTGGGAAGGGTCGGACGACCTCATCAAGCGGGGCTTCCTCCTCGCTCGGAACGTGCTCGCCCCGTACATCGTGTGACCTGATGGCGACCCCCCGCGTCGATGTATACGACGTCATCGTCGTGGGCTCGGGATCGGCAGGATCACCTGCTGCGATCGCCGCGGCGCGCGCAGGCGCCCGGACCCTGCTGATCGAAAAGCTTCCGTTCCTCGGTGGAAACTCGACCGCGGTCCTCGACACCTTCTATGGCTTCTACACGCCGGGATCGCGGTCGGACAAGGTCGTCGCCGGGATCGGCGACGACGTCGTCGCAGGTCTCGAGAGCATCGGCCGTGTCGTGCGAAGGGCGAACACGTACGGCGCGGGAACCGGCGTCACGTACCTCGCTGACCACCTCAAGGTCGTCTGGGAGCGCCTCGTGGAGGAGTCCGGAGCCGATGTCCTCCTGCACGCGTTCGTCCAGGACGTCGATGTCTCCGACGGACGGATCGGCGAGGTGGTCGTTGCCACGAAGGCAGGTCTGCGCCGATACGGGGCGGCCGTGGTCGTCGATGCCTCCGGTGACGCCGATGTGTGCTTCCACGCGGGATTCGGGTTCGAGCTCGCGGGGACGATCTCGCCGGCCCAGACGCTCACCACCACATTCAGGATGGTGAACGTCGACCACGACCGCCGGGCGACGATCACCAAGGACGACCTCCATGAACTCATGGCACAGGCAGCTGACTCGTGCGACTACGACCTCCCTCGCCGGGAGGGCAGTGACCACGTGACTCCGATCGATGGCATGACGGCCACGGTGATGACACGCATCGACCAGGTCGAGCACGGCGCCGAAGGCATCAGGAACGCAACGGATCCCGCGGTCCTCACGCGAGCCGAGATCGCCGGCCGTCGCCAGGCCCTCGAGTACGCCAGGTTCCTTGTGGATCGTGTGCCGGGGTACGAGCATGCCTCCCTCGTCGCCCTCTCGAGCCAGGTCGGACTACGCGAGACACGTCGTGTCCACGGCGACTACCGGATATCGAGGGACGACGTGCTCTCTGCCCGTCAGTTCGATGATCAGATCGGCCTGTGCGGCGCTCCTATCGAGGACCACCACGGCTCGGGCGGATCGGGTACGACATGGGAGTACCTGCCCGACGGCAGGGCCGTGGGGATCCCGCTGTCGACGCTCCTCGTGCGTGATTCGCACAACACCCTCGTCGCCGGGCGATGCTTCTCGGCGGATCACGATGCCCAGGCGTCGATCCGGTCGATGGCCCAGTGCATGGCCATGGGCCAGGCAGTCGGAACCCTTGCCGCGCTCGCCTCGCGCAAGACTGGGGAGGTTCGTGAGGTGCCCTTCGGCGCTCTTGCTGATGCCCTCGTGGACGGCGGCGCCATCCTGTCCATGGATGCGGTTCGATGAGTGTTCGAACCGCGCTCGGGGACGTCGACGCCTCGAGCCTGGGGGCCGTGTACATGCACGAGCACCTCATCCTCGACAACGCCCTCATCGCCGGTGAGTACCCGCACATCCACCTGCCATCCGTCGACGAGGCCGTCGCCGAGGTCACGCCGTGTGCATCGGCGGGCGTCGGGTGCATGGTCGATGCGATGCCGGCCGCCGGTGGTCGCCGCCCCGGTCGCCTCGCAGAGATCAGCGCACGCACAGGGGTCGCGATCATCGCCATGACCGGACTCCACACCCCGAAGTACTACATCCACCACCCGTGGGCCATCACAGCGGAACCGGATGTGCTCGCCGATCTGTTCGTCGCGGACATCGTCGAGGGCATCGACGAGTACGACTACACGGGCCCCGTGGTCGAACGCACCACGGTGAGAGCAGGGATGATCAAGGTTGCGACCGAACGGCCTGAGCTCACCGACCGTGAGCGTCGTGTCCTCACGGGAGCAGCCGACGCTGCGAGTCGCACAGGAGTGCAGATCCTGACCCACTGTGAGGATGGCGTCGGTGCGATGGAACAGCT
Organism: uncultured Acidimicrobiaceae bacterium; assembly: GCA_964647265.1. GTDB lineage: Bacteria > Actinomycetota > Acidimicrobiia > Spongiisociales > UBA5794 > SZUA-442. Next base: position 2,957 of record CAZYGP010000188.1, read on the forward strand.
CTCCTTCTTCGCAGGGCTCGGGTTCCCACTCGACCGGGTCGTCGTGTCCCACACGGACAAGGTGATGGATCTCGGCTATCACCGCGACATCTTGGCGACGGGTGCGTACGTCGCGTACGACCAGGCGCTTCGACGCCCGCCCGGGAAGGGCAACGAAACGGCGAGGGTCGCCGCAGCGATGGTCCGCGACGGTTTCGGCGACCGGATCATGTTCGGCACCGACGGCGCCCGCAGGACGCTCTGGTCCAGCCTCGGGGGAACCCCCGGCCTCGCCTGGATGCGTACAGGATTCATCGATGCCCTCACGGCACACGGCGTCAGCGGCGCCGAGATCGACACGATGTTCACCGCGAACCCCCAGCGGTTCCTGACGATGCATGAGGCACGCCCATGACGATCACAACCCGCGGCGTGAGCAAGCTCGCAGTCGGCCCCAACACCCTCGGCCTCCGGGAGTTCACGGTCGCCGATCCCGGACCGGGTCAGGTGCTCATGGAGGTCATCTCAGCCGGAATCTGCGGAACCGATCTCCACATCGCTGACGACGAGTTTCCCTCCAATCCGCCCGTGACGATGGGCCACGAGGTGACCGGCGAGGTCGCCGCAGTCGGTGAGGGTGTCGATGAGCGCCTCGTCGGTGCCCGGTACGCCGCCGAAACCTATGTGACCTACTGCGAGCGGTGCGCGGCATGCCGGACCGGCAGCCCGAACCTGTGCAGCGAGCGCCGCTCCTTCGGATCCCATGTCGATGGCGCGTTTGCCCGGTGGCTGGTCCTTCCCGCTCGGAACCTCCATCGACTCCCCGACCACGTCGGGAGGTTCGCCGGCGCTCTCGCAGAGCCCCTCGCTTGTGTGGCGAACTGCCTGTTCGACCCGCCCGTGATCAACGCAGGTGACAGGGTGCTCGTGACCGGGCCCGGCACGATGGGTGTGCTCACGGCGCAGGCGGCCCGTGCGGCAGGTGGCCGGGTGACACTCGCGGGACTCCCCACGGACGGCACGCGGCTCGGCGTCGCCGAGGCACTCGGTATCGATGTCGTCGTTCTCGACGGTGCGAGTGCCTGGACCGAATCCTTCGACGTCGTGTGCGAATGCTCCGGCGCGGTTGCCGCTGCCACCTTGTGCCTGGATGCGGTGCGAAAGGGCGGCCGTTACGTCCACGTCGGGATCTTCGGTACCCCGGTCACGATCGATCTCGACCGGATCCTGTTCAAGGAGATCGTCTACACGTCAGGGTTCGCATCCACTCCGGGTTCGTGGGTACGCGCGATGGCCCTGCTCGAGGCAGGTCTCGTCGAGCTCGATCCCCTCGTCTCGGAGGTGGTCCCGATCGCGCAGTGGCAGCGAGCGTTCGACGCAACCCGCAGGG
>CAZYGP010000189.1:0-4310 GCA_964647265.1 uncultured Acidimicrobiaceae bacterium
TCCCTTCAGGGGGGACGGGCGAACGAAGTGAGCCAGGGGGGTCTGCGAGCCCGCGAGCACGTGAGTGGGAACCGGCCGAGTCGTGGGTCTTCGGTCAGGTATCCCCCTGCATCGCTTCGCTCTGCCGTCCCCCTGAAGTCTCCTCGGTGAGACGGCCGGTTCAATCGTCCCAGACCCCGCCAGCCAGCAGTGGGCAGCAGGATGTCGACCACGCAGTGGTCGTCCGCTCTGTGGAAAGGGGGACGAGCGTGACGCGATCGTCCTCCCTTCACGGGGACGAGCGGGACCGAACCTCGTCCTCCCTTCACGAGTCGGAGTCCGATCACTTCGTGATCGGCAGCCTGCCACCTGCGAGCTGGGGTTCGGGGTCTCAGACGGTCGGCTCACGCGCAAAACGTCAAGACTCTTGGGGGGACGGGCGAACGCAGTGAGCCAGGGGGGCCTGCAAGCCTGCGAGCACGCATGTGGGAGTCGGCAGAGTCGTGGGTTTTCGAACAGCTGGTCGGTTTCGCGATCCGCACCCAGCGCGGTCCCAGAAGGTTTGCGGACCGCGCTGAGTGCACCGGTTCATCGCCGCTACCATCACCACAGCCGTGCTAGGTGGGGTGCTAGGGGTGCCCTCGTTCCGAAACCCTCTTCATGCGGAGCTGAATTCCCCGCCCGAGGATGGGGTGGTGACGGGCCAGCACTGGACGATCGATGTTGATGGTCGGGTCCCCCGGCGGCGGAGCGCCGTGAACCGGGTCAGATCCGGAAGGAAGCAGCCCTAAGCGGGCAGTTCCGGGTGTCGGAGGACAGCCCGAGCGGAGTCGATCGGCCAGCAAGCGCCGCCATCCCCTCGCCCGGAGGCGGGGTGCACGGTCACCTCACGCCGCGATCATGGGTCCTTGCGCAGGAGGGCTGCCCACACGAACCCGAGGGGCCCCAGTCGCCATGTCTCGAGGAGTGTCAGGGGCGCGTCGGCGAGCAGGACCTCGGGTCCGGGGTGCTTGTCAAGCGTGCGGTGGAGATACACGTACTCGTCCCTCGCACCGATGGTCATGCCGGCAACGGGGAGCACGACCGCCGTTCCGGCGCGGTGGATACCCGCCCTGATGCGGCCCTGAGGGCGACCGAGGTCGACGATGCCCGCCATGCCCCCTGGTCGCAGGACCCGTGCGATCTCACCCATCGTCTCCTCGACGCTGTCGAGGTTGCGGAACACGTATGCCGAGAAGACGGCATCGAACGACGCATCTGCGAAGGGCAGCTGCTCGCCGACGGCGACGATCCGTCGCGGGATGCCGTTGAGTGAAAGCATCTCCGGCGCGGGGTCGAGGGCGACGACCTCCCGGTCGCCGAAGATCTCGTTCGCTGCTCCCGTCCCCGCTCCGAGGTCGAGAAGCCTCCCTGAGGGGAGTCTCGAAACCACCGAGTTCCGCCACTTCTGGTCCTGGCCGAGGGACAGGACGGAGTTGAGCCGGTCATATGAGTCGGCGATGTCCTTGAAGACCGCGCCGTTGCTCATGGGGGGCCGATGGTGTCGAACCCCGTGTAGGCAGCGAGTGCCGGAGGGATCGAGATGGAACCGTCGGCGTGCTGGTTGTTCTCCATGAGGGCGATCAGGATCCGACCGACGGCGATCGCCGTACCGTTGAGCGTGTGGACGAAGCGGTTGCCACTGTCTGACCGATATCGGATCCTCAGCCGCCTCGACTGGTAGTCCGTGGTGTTGGAGGTCGATGTGATCTCTCGGTATCGCTCTTGGGCAGGGAACCAGGCCTCGATGTCGTACTTCTTTGCGGCGGAGTCGCCGAGATCCCCCGCGGCGACGTTGACCACCCGATAGGGAAGGTCGAGTCCCCGGATGATCTCCTCCTCCCGTGCGAGGAGGAAGTCGTGTTCGTCGCCTGACCGCTCGGGCTCCACGAACGAGAACATCTCGACCTTGTCGAACTGATGGACCCGGAAGATGCCGCGCGTGTCCTTGCCGTATGTCCCTGCCTCGCGCCGGAAGCAGGTCGAGTATCCGGCATACCGGATCGGGAGGAGATCAGCATCGAGGATCTCATCGCCGTGGAATGCAGCGATCGAGACTTCCGACGTCCCGACGAGGTAGAGGTCGTCCTCGGGCACGGCGTAGACCTGCTCAGCGGCACCCGGGAAGAAGCCCGTCCCGTACAACGCATGTTCCCGGACGAGCACGGGAGGCACGACCGGCGTGAAACCGTGCCTGACGAGATTGTCCATCGCGTACCGGATGAGTGAGAACTCGACCATGGCGAGCTTCCCCAGGATGAACCCGAAGCGTGAACCTGAGACCTTGGCAGCCCTTTCCGTGTCAAGGACACCCAGTGCGGTGCCAAGGTCGAGATGATCGAGGACGGGGAAGTCGAAGACCGGTGGCTCGGCGTGTCGGGACAGCTCGATGGCATCGTCCTCGGTCAGACCGTCAGCGGCGGTCGGGTCCGTCAGGTTCGGCAGCTTGATCCACCGCTCGTTGAACGCCTCGTCGAGCGTGTCGGCTCGTGCGAGCAGGTCCTTGTAGGAGGCGGCGATCGAGGATGCCTCCGCGATCGCTGCGGATTTCGCGTCGCCTTCGAGGGCAGGGATCGACTTCCCGAGATCGTTCTGCCTCGCCCTGAGATCCTCCGCCTCCGAGCGAACAGATCTGCGCTGCTCGTCGAGGTCGGCGAGCTCGTCGAGATCGACGGACATCCCGCGCCTGGCGAGGGATGCGCCGAGCTCGTCGGGACGTTCCCTGAGGAGTGCGATGTCGATCATGTGGATGTGAGGTTAACGACTGAGCGCCCGATCGACGGAGGCCTGCTCCTCAGGGGACAGTTCCTGTACCCCTCGTCCGGCACGCACCTCCTTCGTGTAGAACACGGAGTCGTCACGGTACGTGAGCAGTGTGATGACCAGACCGTCGCCGCGATCGTTGAGGAGGGCGATACTGCGCGACTGGTTGCCCGTGATGTTGCCGAAGGCGTCGAACTCGACCACGGCGAACCGGGACAGGGCATGGGGGGCCCGCTCCTCGAGCGAGGCGAGCCTCCGAAGCGTGTCATCGACGTCGGCTCGGTTGCGCACGGCGCGTTCGTCGATCGATCGCAGCATCGCAACCGTATTTGCGTCCGTCGGGACGGCATCGACCTTCCTCCGGATCGCCTGGAGTTGGATGGCCTGCCAGATCCCGAGGACCGCGACGAGGAACGCTACGACGATGAGGGTTTCCGTCATGATTCGGCATTCCAGATGAAAGTCATCGACCACGCATCGTTGTCGGGGCGGTTGTCGCCCTCGATTGTGACGGACACCGTCGCCTGGTACAAACCACCGGGCGTCAGCGCGAGATCATCGAACCTGACCGTCGTCGAGCCTCCCGAGGCGAGTTCGGAACTGGCCCGCTCCAACGTGAGCACCTCGCCGGTGTCGACATCGAGCACGTCGAGTCTCACCGAAACCGACGGGACGGCCTCGTTGCCTGCATTGGAGACCACGGCACTGATCGCGATCGACTCCGAGAACGGAACTACGGGGATGCCACCTCGATCGCCTGTCGGCGCCGGATCCACCATGCCGACCACGCCGATGTCGACCCGTGCGGACAGGTTGTAGGACGACAGGATGCGAAGCGTGAGGTTCTGGGCGTCGTAGAGCAGTGGGTTCGTCGGGTCCGGCACGATGTAGACGACGGACTCGAAGGGTGGGGCGTCGATCTCGGGCGGAAGCGAGGCGATGGCGTTGCGGAACTGCACGTATCCGAGGTCGCCCACCCGGAGGAGTTCGAGGGCTGACCGGAGTTCCGACTCGGCTCCGACCGGGAGCTCGCCGTCCATGATTCCGAGGATCACGCGGCGCACCTCGAGCACGCCCTCGGTCCAGGCGGTCGACGCAGCGGCGAGGCTGCCGAACGGTCGTGCGACGGGCACCGGGACCGTACTCTCGAGCAGCGCCTCTGCCTCCTCGGTGATCGCCACCATCTCGTCGAGACGCCGGATCACCTCGGGGCGCGAGAGATCCGGCCCGATCTGCGACAGGGTGTCCGTGAGGAGATCAGCGGACTCACCGTGCAGGAGCGAGACCTCGCCTGCCGCCGCGAAGAACTCCACCGTTCCGCGCTGTTCCGTTTGACGGGAGACGAGGAACGCGATTGCGGAGACCACGGCGACGACGGTAAGGGCGATCAACAGCCATCGGCGTCGCTTTGTGCGACGGTCCGGCTGGTAGGACCGGTACGCCATCGTGCGCGAGGAGGGACTTGAACCCTCACGAGTATTACCTCACAGGAACCTGAATCCTGCGCGTCTGCCAATTCCGCCACTCGC
>CAZYGP010000190.1:0-4295 GCA_964647265.1 uncultured Acidimicrobiaceae bacterium
ATATATTATTGATTATCAATATTTTTTGCCTGTTGAGGGACAAATGATTGTTTGTCCTCGTTGTGGCGGTCATGGTCGTCATGACAGGACTGACATTGATACTTCAATGTTGGTAAATAACATGGTGGAAGATGGCGATTACGATGGGTTGGAGGCTTATTATTCTGGTAAATATGACCAAATATGTGAGGTATGTAAAGGCAAAAATGTAGTTGTTGAACCTACTTGGAATAGCATACCCGATGAAATAAAAATCGAGGTTATGGATTACAACGATGCTATGAGGGAATATGCCCGTGAATGTGAGGCAGAGCGTAGAATGGGTTGCTAATGTACAAAGGACTACAAGAAGTTGTAGTCCTTTTTTTTGTCCTTACCTGAAAATATTTCTTAATTAAGGCAACTAATAATGTTCGTTGCCGTATAATAACAGTATCACAAACTAAACTTAATTAATATGAACAGATTACAATTAAAAGCATTGCTATTGTCCGTTATTACTGAGGTCAAATTTGGTCAACCATTGGCAGCCAATTCCATTGGTATTAAAAACCAATTCAAGGCAATGGTAGGGTTACCAAGTAATGCATCCAATATGAGGGTATTGTCCGAACTCAAAAGGGTTTACATTGAGAATCAATTGAAAAGTGAGATTGAGTCCATTGAAGTAAGGCATAAAATTAAAATTGCATAATCATGGACTTGTTTAGCGAACCAATTAAATCGAAAAAAGTACGTAAGGACGTAACTGCATACCAATATCTAAATGGCACGATTAATATCAATGGCCAAAAATATATTGGCTATTCTATGACTGAGGCAATTAGACAGTATCGAAGTAAATTTTAATTAAAATGGCAGTAACACCTAATACAAAATTATTCACTGAACGTGAATTAATTTTGCTTAGAGACACAATGGAACTAAGCGAATTGAAAAGACAAACCAAGGAATGCAAAGAAACGTATGGTATTGTTGATTATAGGCATATCTTTATGATTATGGGATATACCTATGCATTCAATCATAAATGGTATCTTAATTAAAACACAAAGGACTGGTAACAGTCCTTTTTTTTGTCCTTACCTGAAAATATTTCTTAATTAAGGCAACTAATAATGTTCGTTGCCGTATAATATCAATGTACAAACTAAATTTAATTAAAATGGATATTCAAAAGGAACTCGAAAGTTATGTAGTGGCATTAACAGCTTATCACAAAGAGCACTATGCAAAACAATTTCCGAATCTGGTTGCACCTGAATTTGAAGTGCAAGCGGGTAAAAGGTTTGCAAAGATTATTGAATGGAATATTGGTCACGATGGCAAAAGATATGGCAGTTCAGTCCATTGTTTTGTTGAGTTATCTAATGGTAACATTTGGAAATCTGCAAGCTGGTCACAACCGCAAAAAAATGGCATTCGTGGCAATGTACGGGGGTCTGAAAGACCTTTAAGTGGATTTGATTACTATGGTAGTAATCCTAAATTTTTAAAGCATGTAGTGAAATAAATTAAAAATAGTGGTACGGCAATGAAACAATTTATTTTCGTTGCCGTATCATAACAGTATCACAAACTAAATTTAATTAAAATGGGCTGGACTTCAATGCCGATGCATGACAATGTAAGGAACTGGTTTAAACATGAATGGTCTAATAATAAGGACTATGAAGTTTTAGATGTTACATTGGTCAAGCGACAAACTATTTATGCAGCAATTAAACAGCTATCCACTGGTGACATATTTTGTGCCGTTTATCTGGTGCGCTGGTCACGTGGTTATTATAACTTTTCGTATAAGTCAATGACCGAACATTCAGGACCGTGCGAAGTAGAATGCCCTGAACGTATTTTCAAATTGCTCACACCGTTAACGGACGAAAATGACGAAAATGGTTGGGCAAGGGAATGGAGAAAAAGGGTAAGTGATTATTATGAAGCAAAAAAGAAACTCAAAGGTGACTTTGTTTTCAAATTGAATGAACCAATGTTATTTACTTCTGGTAGGGTCTTTCAGTACTTTCACAAAAAGGGTAAGACAATCATTGCAGGTAATTTAGACAATGGTAAATTTGATGGATATTGTTTAGTAAGAATATCCAATTTGTTCAAATATGATTTTGAAAGGGTTGCTATTTAGGCAACCCTTTTTATTCATTGCCGTATAATATCAATGTACAAAACAAATAAAATCATGACAAAGAAAATGTTCAAAGAACTTGCGGATATACATACATACGGATTAGGTATGGCTGCAATCAAAGTATTATACTTTGACAGACTATCTGGTTATTCAAAGGAATCTGGTTCATTCGCTGGTTACAAATTTGCCATTGCAGCGCAAGGCATTACCAAAAGGGAACTTATCGATATGGCATATAAAAGAATTATCCTAAATGAAAGTGTGTCGTTTAATGGATATTCTGGTCATAGGGTTGCGATAACCGATGCACAAAGATTTAGAGTTCCGATTGTGTTTAGTACAAAGGTTTTCAAATTCAGTCAAGAGGACTATGAGAAAACTTCTTGGGATGAAATGCACAATAAAAGGGTTGAACGCGAACGTATTGCCGCAATGTCCGATAACTTAGATTTACCATTTTAATTAAAATAGCAATGTACAAAAGGGTTGCAATGCAACCTTTTTTATTCATTGCCGTATAATATCAATGTACAAAACTAAACTTAATTAAAACAATGAATAACATCTTAAAAAGATATCGCAAACTGGAAAACTCAAACAATCACAATGAAGCAGCTTTGTTGCTTGTCAAGAATTTTGGCACAAAGGATGAAGTTGAAAAGCTGGAAAAGATTAAGAAAGACCATGAAGCACGAGGCCATATATTGTACGAGGAACAAAAACTCAGGTACGAAATAGCCCAAAAATATTATACATATCTTTTCATTTAACACAACCTTTTTTTTTCGTTGCCGTATAATATCAATGTACAAAACAAACTAAAAGTAATTATGAAAACAGTCAGACCTTTATACGTTATTGCAAGTGAAATTCGCAAAGATTGGGGTTCAAAAGTAAACTTTGCAGCAAAGCCATATTTAGAGGCTATGGATACGCTAAACTCAATTAAAGAGAACTATATCTTTGAAAGTGGTAGTTCAATTGTCGCTCGTTTCCTATGCAATGCAAGCACTTGGAGAGGCGATAAGGCAAAGGAAATCAAAAAAGAACTTAATGCCATGTTAAAATAATTAAAGAGGGTTGTCTAATTAGGCAACCCTTTTTTTTATAGTGAAATCAATGTACAAACTAAACTTAATTAAAATGACATTCAAAGATTCAAGAAAACAGTTAGTAATTGGTGGTGAAAAATATCTCATATCCAGCAATTTTTATTCCTTTTTATTGTCAGGAACTAACCGTATTGGTGATTACGGCAAGGCAAGGACTTTTGTCAGGACAGAAATAAGCAAAGCACTTAAAGGTGAAGTTGAGCAAGTAAAACAGTTTGTAAGAAACAAAATTGATATTGAACTTTAATTAATTATGAGAACATTAGAAACTATTTTAATTATGAGAACATTAGAAACTATTTTAATTAAACTGATTACCATTGTAGGGTTTACATCGTTTTACCATGACAAAAGTAGATTTAGGGTAACTGATTTTTATTATCGTTATATCTACAAAGATGGCAAGACAAGCGACCCAAAACAATGCCATAGGTTATTTGCTAATTGTATTGGCGGTTATGGCGTATGTGGTTCATATCCATTGCTATCTGAGGTAAGGTTAAAAGATTTACGGTTTAAATTCAATAGAGCAAGGTGGGGTTTTTTTAAACGGCATTGGCGTGGATTATGGTATGATTTAATTAAGCCAAACATTTACAATAATACTTTCACTGATTGGAAATATTCGTTTAGAACAAGTCGATACCCTAAAAGGATGACACAAGACGAATACGATGAATATATATTAAATCGTGCAGTAGATTATGGTATGAAACGTTTAAAGAAAAGAAAATAAAATTAAAGGTTGTCTAATTAGACAACCTTTTTTTTTGCCTTACGTTAAATAAAGTATGGTGCAAGGGTTGCTGTTTTAATTAAGACAGTGAGAGAGTAGACTCCATGTTACCTGACAGTTTGCTTATTTAGAATAATTCCAAATTAACATTTTTTTTGGTTATGTCGGTGACAAGTTATATCTTTGCGAATTATTGATAGTAAGCACAAAAAATAATTTGAAACTAATTCAAAAAAAGACAACAAATAATTTTCATTGCCGTATAATAACAGTATCACAAACTAAACAAAACATATTGATA
>CAZYGP010000191.1:0-4265 GCA_964647265.1 uncultured Acidimicrobiaceae bacterium
TGGCCGTGGTCGATGCGATGAGGGCGCCCGCCCAAATCGCCGTTCCCCACAGGAGCAGCCGCTTGCGGCTCCGCGAGTCCCCCGCGTACCCCCAAGCCACACCGACGACAGCGGTGACCAGGATCTGTGCGCCCGTCAGGAAGGTGATCGCGGTCTGCCCGACCTCGAACGCCGTCGTCAGTGGTCCCACCATTGCAGGGATCGCGCCGATCGCTGCGTTGTCGAGTGACGCAAGGACGATGAACACCACAACGGTGTAGATGACATGGACCCGGCCACCGAGGCCGGTCGATGCTGATGTGGCAGGTCGTTCGCTCACCCCGGCATGGTCGCCGAATCGAGCCCCCTATGCGAGGGGTTCGTCGTCGTCCATTGGCTCGCGCGGTGGCACGATCTCCTGCTCGATCGTCGTGCCCTTGGTCTGATACGGGTCGGCATCGCCCGCGGCATCGTACGCTACGTCCGCCGTCGAGGCTGGCGCAGCGGCAGAACCGCTGCCGAACGGCGCCCACGCGGCGAGTGCCAGCCCGACGACGATTCCGGCAAGCGGCAGGATCCACATGAGGTTGCTGGCGAACGGGATGACCGCATAGATCCACAGCGTGATCCCGAGGAACAGGCCTGAGAAGAACCCCCCGAACATTCCCCAGAGTGCATGCCCCTTCATGGCGTCACCTTCTTCTTGATCCCCGCGGAGACCATGAGCGCACCGAACAGCGCGGTCGCCGCTCCGGTGACGATGCCGATCGGGCTCGAAGCGCCCTCGACCGACACCGTGAGCGCCACCCTGCACGTCGTGCCCATTTGGGTGTGCCTCGCTGTCAGCTCGAGGCCGCCGGTCCCCCTGGGAACGTAAGCGGGCAGCGAGTAGGTGTACGTGCCAGCATCGGACACCTCCATCGTCTGGCCGGCAGGATCGGGCCAATCGACGATCGTGATGCCTCCGATCAGCGGCACCCGCAAGTCGATGCCACCGGCGAAATCGACGAGATCGTCGGGTGGAGGGATGTTCATGGACCCCTCATAGGTCACGGTGGCATCCGGGGGGATGACGATCGTGGGGTCGAGGGGATGGATCTCCGTCACGACGTTCGGCGTTCCGAACGTCGTGACTTGGACGCCTTCGGGGAAGGTCACATTGCCGGTGCACGGTCCTTCGAGGACGACTGCCGACGCGGGTGATGCGGCGGCGACTGTCATCACGACAACGGCGGCGAAGGTCCCCATCACGATCAATCGACGTCGCTTCACAGCACCTCCGATCGCATGCGTGTCCAAGCCTACGCACCGACCCTTCCCGGTTGGCGGATTCGCAGGGCCTGATGCCGGCACTAGCGTGTCACACATGGCTCGACAGGTCGCACCATCGTGGACACCGGATCGCGCGACCGTGGCGGCCTCGAATCTCGATGTCCTCATGCGCAGGGTCGGTGTCGCCTCGTACGCGGAACTCCATCGCTGGTCGGTCGAGGATGTCGACGGCTTCTGGTCGGTTGTCATCGATGAGCTCGGCGTTGTCTTCGTCGACCCACCGACCTCGATGCGCGGCTCGAACGACCCAACCATGCCCGACTGGTTGCCGGGCGCCACGTACTCGATCGTGGAGTCGTGTTTCAAGGCTCCCGACGACGCCACCGCGATCGTCGCTGCTGACCGATCCACGATCCGGCGCGTCACCTTCGCCCAACTCAGATCCGAGGTCGCTCGTTTCGCCAACGGGTTCCGCGAGGCAGGGCACCGGCCGGGTGACCGTATCGCCATAGCGATGCCGATGAACGTCGAGGCGGTCGTCGCGTACCTCGGAACCGTGGCCGCCGGAGGCGTTGTCGTGTCGATAGCGGACTCGTTCGCCCCTGATGAGATCGCGCTCAGGTGCGCGATCACCGAGCCTGTCGCCATCGTCACCCAGGATGTCGCGTACCGCCTCGGCACGGCCCTCTCGATGTATGAGAAGTGTGCAGAGGCTTCGGATTCCCCGTGCATCGTCGTCGAGACGGGTGCCGGGATCGCACTTCGGTCCCATGACGTCGCGTGGCGAGAGTTCCTGTCGCTGTCGGAATCGTGGAATCCCGTGGTTCGTTCGTCTCGCGATCACACGAACATCCTCTTCTCGTCGGGGACCACGGGGGAGCCCAAGGCCATTCCGTGGGATCAGACGACACCGATCAAAGCGGCAATGGATGGCCGATATCACCACGACATCCATGCCGGCGACGTCGTCGCCTGGCCAACCAACCTCGGATGGATGATGGGTCCGTGGCTCATCTACGCATCGCTCGTCAACGGCGCAGCGATGGCGCTGTACCCCGATTCCCCGACGACGAGGGAGTTCATCGACTTCGTGGGCGATGCCGGTGTCACGATGCTCGGCCTCGTTCCATCCATCGTTTCGGCCTGGCGGGCAACCGGCCTGGTCCTACCGGGGGACCTCGACGGGGTCCGCGTCCTGTCGTCGACCGGTGAGGCATCGAACCCCGACGACTACGCGTGGCTGATGCGAGTCGCCGATGCACCCGTCATCGAGTACTGCGGGGGCACTGAGATCGGAGGCGGGTACATCACGGGGACCGTCCTCGACGCTGCCATCCCATCGAGGTTCACCACCCCGGCACTGGGGATCGAACTCGTGATCGTGGACGATGCGGGATCGGTAGCCGACGAGGGGGAGGTGTTCCTCGTACCACCATCGATTGGGATGTCGAGCGAACTGCTCAACCGTGACCACCACGAGGTGTACTACGAGCGTGTCCCCGCCGACCTCGGGCCCCTCAGGAGGCACGGTGACCATCTGCGGCGGGAGGTCGACGGCACCTACCGCGCCCTCGGTCGCGTCGACGACACGATGAACCTCGGAGGGATCAAGGTGTCCTCCGCCGAGATCGAGGCCGTCGTCGGACAGGTGCACGGTGTCCTCGAGGTGGCCGCCGTTGCGGTTCCTCCTGTTGAAGGAGGCCCCGATCGGCTGATCCTCTTCGTTGTTCCCTCGTCGGGCGAGTCGATCGTCGATGATCCGGATCTGATCAGGGACGAGATGCAGGGCGTGATCCGAGGACGTCTCAATCCGCTGTTCCGGATCCACGACGTCGTACTCGTCGACTCGCTCCCTCGTACCTCATCCAACAAGGTGATGCGGCGCCTGCTTCGATCGGGGTACTCGCCGTGAGGGTGACGGTCATCCGCAACGATCCGTACGTCCCTCCGGGCCATCTCGCACGTGCGTGTCGCGAACGGGGCCACGACGTGGATGTCATCGCCCTCGACGCCGGGGACGCGCTGCCGCCCCTCGGGTCTGTCTCGGCGATCGCCGTCCTCGGCGGGGAGATGGGCGCCTACGACACGGACATCCACCCGTACCTCGAGGCCGAGAAGGCGTTCCTCGCCGAAGCCGTTGAGCGGGACATACCGGTTCTCGGGCTCTGCCTCGGATGCCAGCTCCTCGCGGATGCGCTCGGAGGAGCGGCGTTTCTGGCGCCCGTCCCAGAGGCTGCGTTCGACGTGCTCGACGTGATCGTGCAGGACGCCGTCGTCGGCATCCTCGGATCGCATCGCTCGCTCGCACTCCATCGCGATACGTGGGATCTCCCGTCCGGCGCTACGTTGATCGCCCGCTCCGACGTCTACAACCAGGCGTTCCGCATGGGCTCGGCATTGGGGATCCAGACGCATCCCGAGGCCACGCCCGCGATCGTCGCGGACTGGCTCGCCGACCGATCGGGTCGAGAGCTCGTGATCTCGGCGGGTGCGTCACCCGAGAGCCTGCTCGAAGCGATCACAGCGGCATCCCAGGAGATCGCCTTCGCCGCGGATGGCGTGTTCGGCGCATGGCTCGACGAATCGGAGCGAGCCGTGGAGAGCCGAGGCGCACTCTGAGACCTCGATGCGAGGGTGCCCCGACGTCGTCGCCGTAGACTCCGCCTCGAGGAGGTGAACGGGCCATGACCATCGATGCACACGCCGCCCTGCGCGAGCGGGTCCGCGGCGAGTCCGGCGTCATCATGGTCATCGGGGACTCCGACACCGGCAAGACCCACATGGCGAAGACCCTCCTCACCGATGCCGTGGCCCAGGGCCGCACCGCTGCGTTCGTCGACGGGGATGTCGGCGCTTCGACGGTTGGGCCCGCGGCCTGTGTCGGCCTGTCGATCATCCGGCAACCCGATGACCTCGATCGCTTCTCCGAACCCGACGAGCTGCGATTCGTCGGTTCGACGGAACCCGATGGCGTCGTGCTGCCGTACGTCGTCGCTGTTGCCTCGCTTGTCGAT
>CAZYGP010000192.1:0-4223 GCA_964647265.1 uncultured Acidimicrobiaceae bacterium
ACGATGAGTTCGAGCCTGTCCCGCACATCACGAAAGGGCAGGAATGGGCGAATCGACCACGGAGCGCCTCGCGTATCGGCTTCTCACCGGATCGAGCGACCGCGCCTTCTGCGAACGGGTGTCGGAGGCGTTGAAGGACGGATACGAGCTCCACGGATCGCCCTCCGTCGCAGTCGAGGACGGGGTGGTGGTCGTTGCCCAGGCAGTGATCCTCCCGGCAGTGATCCACCCAAGGGACCGGACGTGACCTACGCAGGCGACATCGATCCAGCCACCACCTACGCGGCCCTCGCCGAGGATCCGACCTCGGTGCTCGTCGACGTCCGTACCAACGCCGAACTCGTATACGTCGGCCATCCGGAGCTCTCTGCGATCGGCAAGAACCTCATCGCGATCGAGTGGCAGCAGTTCCCGACAGGAGCGCGCAACGACGGGTTCGTCGAGCAGCTCGATTCCCATGGCATCGATCGCGGAGCCCCGATCTACTTCATCTGCCGGTCAGGGGCGAGGTCCCGCTTCGCTGCGATGGTCGCGACGTCCGTCGGGTACGCAAGGGCGTACAACGTCGCGCACGGCTTCGAGGGGCCGCCGGACGCCCAGGGACAGCGAGGCTCCGTTGCGGGTTGGAAGGCATCGGGACTGCCGTGGCGGCAATCGTGACCGGTACGCCACGTCGCCGCGCAACGGAGCTCGTTCGGGGTGGGCTCGAGCGTTCCGCGTGGGACGAGACCTCAGAGGCCCTGATGCTGACCTCCGGCTTCGTGTACGCATCCGCGGAGGAGGCTGAGGCGGCATTCGCGGGTGAAACGGATCGCTACATCTACTCCCGCTACGGCAACCCAACCGTGACCATGTTCGAGGAACGCATGACGCTGATCGAGGGCGCTGAGGCGTGCTACGGGACTGCCTCGGGCATGGCTGCTGTGTTCACGTCACTGCTCGCGCTCGTTGGCCAGGGGGACCGGATCGTGGCATCTCGGGGCCTGTTCGGATCTTGCTTCATCATCCTCGACGAGCTGCTCCCGAGGTTCGGTGTCAAAACGGCGTTCGTCGATGGGGACGACCTCGACGCCTGGGAGCGGGAACTCTCCGGCGGGGCACGTGCCGTCTTCTTCGAAACCCCGTCGAACCCGATGCAGGGGCTCGTCGACGTTGCAGCGGTCTCCGAACGTGCGCACGCGGTCGACGCCACCGTCGTCGTGGACAACGTGTTCGCCACGCCCGTCCTCCAATCGCCGCTCGAGCTCGGAGCCGACGTGGTCGTGTACTCGACGACGAAGCACATCGACGGTCAGGGGCGAACCCTCGGCGGTGCGATCCTCGGATCGGAGGAGTACATCGTCGAGCGGGTCCAGCCGTTCATCCGCCATACGGGTCCCGCCATGAGCCCGTTCAACGCGTGGGTCCTCATCAAGGCGCTCGAAACGCTCGACCTGAGGGTCGCCGCCCAGGGGGCATCAGCGCTCAGGCTCGCCGAGTTCGTCGAGGATCATCCCGCCGTCGAGCGCGTCTGGTATCCGTACCTGGCGTCGCATCCCCAGGCCGATCTGGCGAAGCGCCAAATGTCAGGGGGTGGGACGGTGGTCACCTTCGAGGTCCCCGGTGGCCGCGAGGGGGCCTTCAAGGTCATCAACCGCCTGTCGATGATCGACATCTCGAACAACCTCGGAGATGCCAAGTCGCTCGTGACGCACCCTGCCTCGACAACGCATCGGAGGCTGGGCGCCGAGGTGCGTGCGTCCATGGGCATCACCGACGGCGTCATCCGTATCTCCGTGGGTCTCGAGGCCATCGAGGATCTGATCGATGACGTGGGTGCGGCATTGGCGGGTGCATCATGACCGTCGTCGATGTCAATGTCCCCAGGTTCAATCAGGCGTGCGTTGCGGTCCTGACGGGCCTCGCGTTCGTCATTCAGGTGTGGGTGCTCGTGCCGATCGTCGCAGTGATCCTCGCCCTCACCCGGTTCGCCGGCCCGCGCTACGGGCTGTTCACGCGGACCTATGTCGGGTTGATCCGTCCCAGGCTCAGCGGGCCTGTGGAGACGGAACCGGCGGGTCCGCCACGGTTCGCCCAGCTGCTCGGTGTGGTGTTCCTCACGATCGCCACCGTGCCGTTCGTCGTCGGATGGATGACGGCGGGGTGGGTCGTGACGCTCATGGTGACCGCGCTCGCCGCCCTTGCGGCGACGACGCGGATTTGCGTCGGGTGCATCATCTACGAACGGGCGGTGTCGTGATGCTGGTGCGGTTGGTGATCCTCCTCGTGGTGTTCGCCTTCGCCTTCGGCATCGTGCGGTTCTTCGCGACCAGGCGTGGACGTGCGCTCGTGGTGCCAGCGGGCCTCACCCTCGTGGTGGGTCCGGGGTGCACGTTGTGCGGGGAGGCGCGCAGGGGTCTGGATGCGCTCGGTGCCGTGTACGGCGTGGTGGATGTCGACGAGGCGCGGGCGTTCGGCGTCCCTTCGCTGACGGTGCCCTACGCCATCGTCGGTTCGGCCGACGGTGAACTCCTGATGGTCCGACGCGGCCGGCTGGTCGTGACCGACATGGCCCGACTGGTCGAAACCGCCAGCGTTCCTGCGTAACTGGGTTCCACCCATGGGTGGAACCCAGTTACGTGAGAACAGGGCAACTCAGGTGGAAGATCGGACCCGCCATTCGAGGGCTGCCTCGTCGACGATCGTCGAGAAGCGCAGACCCATGAGGATCGCCCCGGCGCATCCCGCTTCGGCCGCTGCGTCTGCGACGGACCGTGCGGACCGCCACGCGATGGCACGCTGATCATCGCCGTCCGTCGCTGCGAGCCGTTCGCGCAACCCGTGTGAGACCGGCACGGCCCCCATCGCCTCCATCCTGTCGACCCAGTCGATGCCGAACGGCGGTATGACCATGACGAACACCGGTGGATCATCCGGCGTCAATTCGAGGCGCTCCACGTGGTCCCGGACGACATCGGGGTCCATGATCGGACCGCAGACGAGGAACTGCGCACCCGCTTCGATCCTGCGCTTCTTCTGCCATGCCCGAAATCGCGTCGGCATTCCCACTTCGAAGACGGGGAGTACCGACTGGAGATCCCGCAGGTGTCGTGCAATCTCGTAGTGGTCCGCGAGGTGGTCGACCTGGGGCATCGTGTCCCCGACCACCACGAGGAACGAGCGCACCCCGTTGCCGAGTGCTCCCCGCACCTCCGATTCGATCGCGAGGATGTTGCGATCCCGCGTCGAGACGACGACCGTCGGCGTCGCAGACGGGACGTCATGGGTGATCCGTGCGGCGAAGGCGAACGGAGAGACCCGGATCTGACCGAACACGTTGTCGGTCACGAGCACGTTCGACCACGCCCCTTCGAGGAGGAGGTGGGACATGTCGGGCAGCTCGGGAGGGTTGACCTCGACGATTCGTACGAAGCCGTCAGCCTGCGTCAGCACTGCGCTGCTCCTTCGGGGATCGGGCGATGAAGTACTTCGCCTGGGGGTGGTGGCAGATGATGGCCGATGTCGTCTGCTCCGGTTGGTATTGGTATCCCGTCTCGACACCGACCTCGATCCCGATGCGTTTCGCTTCGAGGAGGTCGGCGACGGTCTCGTTGTCCTCGAGGTCGGGGCATGCGGGATATCCCCACGAGTATCGCCCGCCCCTGAACTGCTGACGGAAGAGGCCCTGTACGGTCGGGGCATCCTCGCCGTCGATGCCCAGGTCGCGTCGGATCCTGGTGTGCCAGTACTCGGCGAGCGCTTCCGTCATCTCGACACCGAGGCCGTGGAGCTTGAGATACTCCTCGTAGCGGTCCTGGGCGAACAACTCCGCGGTCCGAACCGATATCGCCGCACCCATGGTGACGATGTGGAACGCCGCCACGTCGCAAGGCCCGTCCATCGGTGCGAAGAAGTCCGATATGCACAACCATGGCTCGCTGCCCTGGCGGGGAAAGTTGAAGCGGACGCGCTCTGACTGGCGTGATTCGTCATCCCAGACGACGAGATCGTCGCCGTCGCCGTTCGCAGGGAAGTACCCGTACGCGACCTGGGGCACGAGGAGGTCCGCCGCTCGGGCGGCGGCGATGGATCTGCGCAGCTCAGGAGCCATGCGCTCCTTGAACTCGGCGTCGGTTTCGGACGGGTTCGGTCGATACTGCCATTGGTTGCGCAAGAGCGCCGTCGTGTTGAGGTACGGGAAGATGTCGTCGATCGCAACGCCCTTCGCGATCCGCGCACCCCAG
>CAZYGP010000193.1:0-4207 GCA_964647265.1 uncultured Acidimicrobiaceae bacterium
GGGAAGTCGTCTGGAACCCTGAGCTGAATTGAGTTCAATGGTGTCCCGTTGGTCCTTGGGTACCCAAGGCCTTCCAGAGTCGCGGTGATTGGCCAGGGTGACGCTGGCGGGGCACCCATGGGCAAGTCTTCCTATCCAGGGCCCTTGTTTCCCACTCCTCGGCATGGCATGATCATGGCATGGCCCGCATACGTGTGAGTACGACCGTGGACGAGACGTTGATCGAGACCGCAAGGCGCCTGCGGTCCGACCTGAATGACGCGACCCTCCTGGATGAGGCTCTCGGTGCGCTGGTTGCCCGGCACCGCTCGGCCGAGATCGATGCCGGATACGCCATCTACGAGGAACGCCCGATCGAGGAGCCCGATGTGTGGGGCGATCTGGCGTCGTTTCGCGAGGCGGCGAGTTCGTGACGAACCTGCCGACGAGAGGAGAGGTGTGGTGGTGTGAGCTGCCCGAGATCTCCCGGCGCCCTGTGGTGGTCCTCTCGAGGGATGCGGCCATTCCCAGACTGCGGAGGGTGTTGATCGCCCCGTGCACCACCACGATCCGCGGGCTGGCCAGCGAGGTCGAGCTCGAGCCGGGCGACGATCCGGTCCCCGTCAGATCGGCGGTGAACCTCGACTCGATCGTGAATGTGTCGGTGGGAACGTTGACCGAGCGCCTCGGCAGATTGGCTGATGATCGCATGAGCAAGATCTGCGATGCGCTGGCCGTCGCCGTCGATTGCCATCGGTGATCTGGCGTATCGCGTCCACACAGCACTTGGGAGGCCGACCCGCCGACCCCCGAGGACACGAACGTGGCTCCGGTGCGGGTTTGATCGTGCGTAGCCTTGACATGGCCGGCGCGCTGGGAAGGCTGCAGCGTCCCGGCCGACCACGACCGCAGGGGAGACCAGATGAACCCGATCAGCACCACCCCCGAGTGGGCCGCCCTCGAGTCCCTCCGCGATCACACCGCCGACGTGCTCGACCTCCGGCGTGCCTTCCGCGACGACCCGGGGCGGGCTGAGCGGCTGACGTTCACGGCGGGGGACCTCTCCGCCGACCTCTCGAAGCATCTGATCACGGACGACATCCTCGCGTCCCTCATCGCCCTCGCCGAGAGAGCGGGGGTTCCTCAGCGGATCGAGGCGATGTTCGACGGTGACCACATCAACACGACCGAGGATCGTGCCGTGCTGCACCCCGCATTGAGGGCGGCGAGCGGTGACGTGTTCATCGTCGGCGGCGTCGATGTCGTCCCAGAGGTTCACGCCGTACTGGATGCGATGGAGGCCTTCGCCGACCGTGTGCGCACCGGGGACTGGCGTGGCCACACCGGCGAACGGATCCGACATGTCGTGAACATCGGGATCGGCGGTTCCGACCTGGGGCCGTCGATGGCGTACCGGGCGCTGCGTTCCGTCGTCCACCCCGACATCGATGCCCACTTCGTTTCGAACATCGACCCAGCCGAACTGAGCGCGGTCCTGGGTGTGGTCGAACCGGACTCGACCTTGTTCATCATCGCGTCGAAGACGTTCACGACGCTCGAGACCATGACGAACGCTCGTACCGCTCGTGCATGGCTGGTGGACGCCCTGGGCGACGACG
The DNA here is from genome assembly GCA_964647265.1 of uncultured Acidimicrobiaceae bacterium. GTDB lineage: Bacteria > Actinomycetota > Acidimicrobiia > Spongiisociales > UBA5794 > SZUA-442. The sequence goes on from CAZYGP010000193.1 coordinate 1,599, forward strand.
AGGCGGTTGGCAGCCACTTCGTCGCCGTGTCCACGAACGCGGACGAGGTCGCCGCATTCGGGATCGACGCTGAGAACATGTTCGGGTTCTGGGACTGGGTCGGCGGGCGCTACTCGATGGACTCAGCCATCGGCCTCAGCCTGATGCTGGCCGTCGGACCCCCCGCATTCAGGGACATGCTCGACGGCTTCCGCACGATGGACCTTCACTTCCGCACGACGCCCCTCGAACGCAACCTCCCGCTCCTGATGGGCCTCGTCGGGGTGTGGTACCGCAACTTCCTCGGCTATCAGACCCTTGCGGTCCTGCCCTACAGCCAGGACCTTGCTCGGTTCCCCGCATATCTCCAACAGCTCGACATGGAGTCCAACGGCAAACGAGTGCGGCTCGACGGAACACCCGTCGACGTCGACACCGGCCCCATTGTGTGGGGCGAACCGGGCACCAACGGTCAACATGCGTTCTACCAGCTGCTCCATCAGGGGACGACCGTGGTGCCGGCGGACCTCATCGGGTTCCTCGAGCCCACGGAGGACGTGGGAGGCCAGCACGACCTGTTGATGGGGAACCTGTTCGCCCAGGCGGAGGCGCTTGCATTCGGGCGAACGGCAGACGAGGTTGCGGCAGCGGGAGTGGCACCCGAGCTCGTTGCCCATCGCACGTTCCCCGGGAACCGGCCGACCTCGGTGATCCTCGCCCCTCGGTTGACACCGTCCGTGCTCGGTCAGCTCAACGCGCTCTATGAGCACAAGGTGTTCACCCAGGGAGTGATCTGGGGGATCAACTCGTTCGACCAGTGGGGTGGAGCTCGGCAAGGTGCTCGCCTCGACCGTCATCGGGGAGCTGACGTCGGAAGAGTCGCCCGAGCTGTCCCACGACGGGTCGACGAACGCCCTCATCCGCCGCTACCGCACGGCGCGGGGTCGGGACTGACGCTCGAGCGTGATGCGGTCCATGAGGTGGCCGACGACGGCCCGATCATTGAGCAGGTTGGCGTGATTGACGCCTCCGAGGACCTTCACGTCGACCGGGGTCACGTCGGGGGGACTGGTGCCGCTGGCGGGTCGCACCATGAGGTCCCCCACGACAGCACCGAGCGGATGCGCTGGGTCTCTGGTGACCACGCCGGCGACCACATGATGGCGAATCCTCGACAGCCTCAGCGAGATCGCTGGTGCCTCTCGGGGATCAAATCCGAGGTCGCCGAGGCGTAGGTCCTTGATTCCCTGGCTGCGACCGTCGAGAAAATCGGCGAGGGGTCGTGTCCGGTCGGTCGTCCCGAGCCCTCGGGCGGCGAAGTGGGCGAGCTTCTCGAGCGGCGCTCCTCGGTGGGGCGACGCGATCGTGATGACATCGGTGACGTCGTCGAGCCAACGGTGACCTCTCCGAACGGCTGATCCGCATGCGCTGCGAACCACGAGTCCACCCATCGAGTGGCCGACGAGGGTCATGGACTCGATCGGTACCGGCCATCGATGATGGATCTCGTCGAGCAGTGCGGCGAGCTTCTCCCCGTTGTCGCGGATCGCCAGGCCGGTGTTGTAGCGGACGGTGACCGGTGTCAGGGCATCGTCCTCCTCGAGCGCTTGGAGCAGTCCCGGAGAGTCCTTCGTGCCGTGCCAGCATCGCTCCGTCTTCGTGAGGCCGTGCACGAGGACGACGGTCCGAGGCGTGGCCGTCTGATAGGAAGCAGTGAAGTTCCTGTCGAGCGGCACAGGTACACCGTCGCGGTCTCGGATGCCCATCTCGGTGCCGAGGCGGGCCGTCCGGTGCCCGAGTCGATCGCCCCAGATGCCGGCGACGAACGCCGCAGCGGCGTCAGCGATCGGTGAGTCGGCAGCGGTCCGTGCGTCGAGGCCAAGACCCACGACGACAGCAGCGATTCGAAGCGATCGATAGACGCCGGTCGTGACGCCTGAGGTGGCGAGGCGCACAGGCTCCGATATCGGGCCGACCGCCCGGAACCACGAGTCGGAGATGCCCGTGTGCATGCCTTCGATGGGTGCCAGGATGCGTTCGGCGGAGATCGCAACGGCATCGCCGAGACTCACGGGTGAGCATCCTTTCGGAACGGGACTCGCACCGTAGCGTACGGTCGGACTGAGCAGGCGTCAGGAGCGGGTCGTGAGCCGCTCGATGGCGTCGATCGCCTCTGCACCGGTCGTGGCGACCGCATCAGCGCCGAGCATGTGCGCAGCGTCTTGCGTGACACCTGCGCCGCCGATGAGGATCGGGACGTCTGCGGACGCACGTATCGCGGCCACGGTGCGGGCGATCTCCTCCTCCTGCCGGAGCGCCGTGACGCCGATCGCGGCGGCGACGACGTTGTTCGCCGATCGAACGGCCGAAGCGAACGACTCGGGGGGAAGGTTGCCGCCCAGGTCGATGACGTCGAAGTGCCGTGACCGGAGGAGGTCTGCCACGATCGAGATCGGCAGGTCGTGCATCTCCGTCGCCGTCGAGCCGACGACCACGGTCCCGCGCCGGACACCTCGTCGATTCATCTGGGGCGATAGGCGTGCAACGACCCGTCGCGCGATCTGGGATGCGGCATGCTCCTGCGCGACGTCGATCTCCCCGCTCTCCCACTTCGCCCCGACCTCGCGAAG
>CAZYGP010000194.1:0-4199 GCA_964647265.1 uncultured Acidimicrobiaceae bacterium
TCCCTCGCCACCTCGAGCATGGCCGCCACCGAGGCTGCGTTGTCGCTCGCACCGGGATTGACGCCACCGTCGATCGCACACGCGTCGAAGTGTGCGCCGATGATGATCGTCCTCGATGACTGCCCGGGAATGGTGCCGATCACGTTGGCGCCCCCGATCTCGGGGATCGGCTGGAGGTACCCGTCCTCCCCCGCAGGGACGAGCCCGAGGTCGGCCATGGCCTCCTCGACGAAGCGCTGCGCAGCGAGACCGCCGGTAGTTCCGGGTAGGCGGGGCAGGCAGACGTCCGAGCAGAGGTACTCGATCATGTCCTGGATGCGGGACGACACGGCCGTCGTGGAACGTGGGTTGTCAGTCATGACCCAAGAAGTAGCATATCTCTACTATATGTGTCAAGACCTATTCTCAAGGTAGCGCTCTGGATGTCGAGGGTATAGGATGCGCGCCATGAGCGAAAGCCCGTCTGTCGGCACCGCGGAGTGGTCGGGCGCCCTCGGCCACACGATCAAGGTGCGCCGCACCGACGTGGGATTGAGCCGTCAACAACTGGCCGATTCGTCCTCGATCTCCTACTCGTACCTGTCGGCGATCGAGAACGGGGCCAAGGCCCCATCCACGAAGATCCTGCGGGTCATCGCAGACCGCCTCGGCCTCGAGACCAAGGAACTCCTCGCCCTCGTCGACGCCCGCCTCGAACGGGCGTCGTCGTCTGACCACACCCTCACGGACGAGGTGATCGACATCATCGAACGTCAGGAACAACGGTTCCGCGAACGGCAGGAGGCGCGACTGGCGGGTCAGGTCCCTCCGAGCACGATCGAGACGAGGCGGCTCCTCCTCGCCCTCGCCAACACTCTCGACGATGCAGACCTCGTCACCCTCACCAAGGTCGCCCAGGGTCTCGCCGCCCTCCGCCAGAAGCTCGACGATTGACCGCACCCGGTACGAGAGTGCTCAGCCTCGCGTCGCGCTAGGCGTTGGTACCCGCACAGAGATCTGTCAACCGATCGAAGAATGGTGCGTCCTCGGGGATCACTCCTTCGTCGAGGAACTCGCAGAGCCGTTCGAGCGCCGCCTCCGGAATCCGATCGAGGTTCCCGAACGGACGGCGATCCGGGTCGGTGACCCCACCTCGCGGACCGCGAGGGTCGAAGTCACGAGAGTCGAACCCTTGGGGGGCCTCGCCTCGGGCACTCTCAGAGCCGGTTGAGATACGGATGAGAGCTGAGTGAGACTTGCGCGCCTAGCCAACCGGTGCAGTTGGCTCAACCCCCTGGGACACCCTCGGGCGGACCGCCGGGAGTTCCTTCGGGCGGGCCGCCGGGGACACCCTCCGGCGGACCGCCGGGGACACCGTCGGGCGGACCGCCGGGGACACCCTCGGGCGGACCGCCGTCGAGATCCCCTTCCGCGGTTTCCTCGGACTCCTCGGTCGCTTCGCCATAGCCCGAGATGGTGCGAGCGAACTCCGCGACGGCCTGTCCGAACTCCCTGCCCGTCACCGGTTCGTCGGCTTCCTTGTTCTCCGCCATCCACAGGAGCATCACAGCGACACGTTCGCGCAGCTCGGCCGACTCACGTTCGGCGCTGGAGGTCACGGCCTCGGCAGCCTCGCGCAGCGCCGCAGCGGTGGTCGCGGCATCCTCGTCGTCATCGATGTCCTCCGTCGCCGCCTCGGTTGCGTGGTCGATGGCGGCGGCGGTCTTCCCGGCCTCGGCCAGTGTGATCGCCTCGGCGTAACGCTCGGAGACACCGCCGGCACCGATCCCCACACGCTCGAGGGCACGGTCGAGCCCGTACAACAGGTCACCCGGGACTGCGGAATCCGACGCAGTGGCTGCCGCCCCGCCAATACCGGCGAAGAGCAGCACCGCTGCGGCGAAGGCTGCCAGTGCCGGCTGAGGTCTCATGAATCCACTCCTCCGAGGTCGGGACCTGATCCTCGGAGTGCCCACCGGGGTCTCGACGGTGTCATACGCAGTCCGGGCGACCTCAGCTGCCTCGGCCGCCACGCGTGCCACGACATCGTCCGAAGGCGTGGAGCGGGCCGCCCTCTGCATCTGTTCGATGAGCGGGGCAAGACGCGCGAGATCCTCACTCTCGGGCATTGCACCGGTGAGGAGCCGTTCCATGTCCTGGTCGGTGAACTCGTATCTGGGCATGTCACCCTCGTAATCGCCGGGAATCCTCATGGGGGTACGCCGCCTGCGACACCTGCCTCGCGAAGGGCAACCAGGGCGCGGTGTTGGAGCGCCTTCACCGCCCCGACACGCTTGCCCACCACCTCCGCGGTCTCGTCGAGCGTGAGGCCACCGATGATCCGTAGGGCCAGCACATCGCGCTGGTCGTCCGTGAGACTCTCGAGGGCCGCCCACACCTCGTCGATTGCGAGTGACTCCATCGCCTCCAGCTCGACGTCACCGCCCGCTCGATGGGTCAGCAGGTCGTCGGTGCCGGTGACCTCATGGATCCGACGGCCTGCCCGGCGGCGCGCGTCCTGGAGGCGCCGATGGGAGATGACGAACACCCACGAACGGAAGGCCCGCTCGTCGCCCTCGAATCCGTGGATCCCGCGAGCTGCCTGGAGGAACGTCTCGGACGTCAGATCCTCGGGATCGGCGGCACCTCGGCTGGCCAGATACCCGGCGATCTGACCAGCCAGATCACGGTAGATGGCAGCCCACGCCCACTCGGAACCCTCCTTGGCGGCAGCGAGGGTCGAATCGAAGACCTGTCCCAACACGGATTCACACCTCCGTTGGTCGCGCGCGTACCCTCGTCAATCTATCGGGCGCGACCTGAACCGACCTGAGCGCCTCGAGCGGAGCGCCATCGCGCCCCGGCGGAGGTTCTCGCCTGCCGTTCGCTGGCCAGGTCACCTTGCCGCAGGGTGGGCATACGGCATCCGTCACCATCGACGGACAGACCTACACGTTCGGCGAGATCGACTTCCCTGGCAAGACATGCAATCCGGATCTGTCTGGGGTCGTCTTCGCCGCGCACGAGCCGGCCACCGGTCGCTGCGGCGGCCTGCGTCCCGGCTATCCGCCGAGGAATACGGGACCGGAACCGGGGGTCAGAGGTACTCGTTGGCTTCGAGCCACTTCATTGCGAAGAAGCCTTCGACGGCGGGCAGGTAGAAGACGATCACCCGGTAGACGATCACGGCGGCGAACGCTACGGATTGGTCCAACCCCGCCGTGACGAGGAAGCCGGTCATGACCGTCTCGGTCACACCGATACCTCCGGGAACGGGGATGAGCCCCTGGAGCAGGTTGGTGGCGACGACGACCACCAGGCACGACAGGAAGCTCAGCGGGGCACCGACCGCCTCGAGGATCAGCCAGAGAACTGATGCCCACACGAGCCTCGTCGTGAGGTTCGCACCGAGGAGACCGAACGCCCGACCCGGCCTCTTGACGAGATCCACCAGCGCGCGCCATGCCTGTTCGACGACGGGCACCACCTTGTCGTGGAGCCTCCCGATCTTGAGGATCGCAGCGACCGAGGCCGCGGCGATGGCGACGATGATCAGGATGATCAGTCCCCACTGCGCATCCCCCGAGTCGAACGACACCTCGGGGCGGAGACCGCCAGCAAGGACCGCGAGCGCCAGGATCGACCCCTCGACGAGGAAACCCGAGAAGCTGTCCATCGCACCCTGGGTGACCGACACGGTCACCGACACCCCGAACTTGTGGAGGAACGCCGCATTGAGGGCGACCCGCCCTGCGACGCTCGGGATGGCGAGACCGATGTACTGGATCGCCACCTGGAGCGTCACGAGCGGCCAGAACGGCAGCGGAGTGGGCACTGCGAACGACATGCCGGCTGCCTGGGGGATGAACATCGTCTGGCCGGTGATGAGGGCGAGGATGAGGAGGCTCCACGTCGCACCCTCGATGACACCCCACACCTCTGCGTAGTCGATGCTGGTCAGGAGGGGTATGAGGGCCCATGCGGCGAAGAGGAGCAGGAGGACGCTGAGGGCATCCCTGCGGGAGATCCGACGAAGCTTCACGGGTTCCGGTGCTTCGACACCTGTCGCCTCTACGAGCGCACCCTGGAGTTCGCCCATGAGCTTGCCGGGGCTGTCCATCATCTGGCGGGTCCCCCGCGACAGAGCCGGGAGCTGCACGTAGGGAAGTGTCGCGGCGATCCTGTCGGACCCGAGGCCCTCGACCGCGGTGCGCACAGTT
>CAZYGP010000195.1:0-4174 GCA_964647265.1 uncultured Acidimicrobiaceae bacterium
CGGGCGAAGGGTTCCGTCCATTCAGGCCTCGTTCCAGTCGGCACCGGCGCCCGCCACGCTGCCTCCATCATCTCGTAGGTCACCCGGCCGAAGAGGAGGGCATCGGCTTGCGCGAGGTTCTCGGCCGCGTGACGATGTAGGTCTTCGTCCACTATGCCGACACGATGGTCGCAGCAGCCGTCCAACGTCACATTGATGGAATACCGAAGGGGTCGCATGGCCCCAGACTACGCGCTCCGGGCTAGCCGGTCGCAACTGCGTCCATGGGGAGCAGCTCCGGTACTGCTCGCTGAGCCGGATGCTGTGCTGGCTTCGACGCCCGCAGCGGGTTAGGGGTGACCGACACTGTGGTCGGGTATCGTTGGTTCGCGACAGGGTATGTCCGAGCATCATGGTCAAATTCAGGCGTAACCCCGGTGGTCCGGGAAGAGTGATCGATCGTCGGGGGGCGCGCGGAGGTCTCGCCCTCGGCGCCGGTGGCGGCGGGCTGGCGCTCGTCATGGGCAGGACGGCGCCATCGCGCTCGAGCTCCAGGCCGACTGCTTCGCCGGCGTCTGGTTCTCGACGCTGCAGTCGGGAACGTCGGCGGCCGTCCTCGAAGACGGGGACATCAGGGAGGCTCTCGACGCCGCGGCTGCGGTGGGGGATGACTCCATCCAAATGCAGACCTCCGGCAGGATCGACGCCGAGACGTGGACGCATGGATCATCCGAGCAGCGGTTCGAATGGCTGAAGCGAGGACGCGACAGCGGCCGCCCGGATGCCTGCGACACGTTCTCCTGAGTGCATCCATCACCGTCGGCGTGGGTCATTGGTCCGACGATGGGCCATGGTCCCCGGTTGGTGCATGGCGTAGAAGATCTGCGTACCGAGCACCATGGTCAGCGCCTGACGAAGACGTCGAGCCCTCGAGGTGGGAAGTAGGTCCAGGTGACCGTGTAGTCCCCCCAGGCTCCTTGCTGTTCGCCGTCGCTCCCGCTGGTGTTCACCATCCGATCCAGGATCTCCTCGGTGACTTCGAGTTGCGCGAGCAGGCACCAGACATCATCGAGCGGGATCCCGGAGTTGTCATTGTCGCCCTTGTTGTTGATCCGAAGCTCGCTGCCTCCGTCGTCGATCCTGACGTCGGACGGGTCATCGCCGACGCTGCAGGTGTCCATCGCTGACTCGAAGGTGCCTTCCGTCGATCCCGGGTCGGCGCCACATCCGGGAAGGACGACCGCGATGGCGATGGCAAGAGCTGCGCTCCCGATCCGTGAACGAGCCACGACTTCTCCCGCTCTGAAGACCAAGGGCAGACCCTATCACGTGATCTGGGGCCTCAGCTTCTCATCGATCGGTCGTCGAGTGCCGGGCAGATGAGAAGACGGTCGACCGACGTCTGAACGAAGCCGGCACCGAGATAGAGGTTGCGGGCGGCGTCGGTCTCGAAGCCGACCTTGAGGCGACGGGCCCCCTTGCGTGCGAGCCGATCGAGGCCGTTCGTCAGCAACATGCGGGCGAGGCCACGTCGCTGGTATTCGTCCTCGACGCGCATCGGCTCGAGGAGGCCGACCTGCGTGGTGGGGTCGAACCAGAACAGCGCGTAGCCGGCGATCCTGCCGTCGACGCCCTCGACTGCCAGGTCGAGCGTCGGGTCGTACAGCGAGCACTGGCCCAGCCGTCGCTCCACCGCTCCACCGTTGCGAGTGATCATGGGGTGCGGACGATCCGTGCGTGTCGAGCGGTCCACGATCGTGAACCCGTCGACCTGTGAGACATCCGGTCGCCGGTCGGCGTCCATCCATCCGGTGCCTGACACCTCGTCCGTCACCGTGAACCCGCTCCGGATGGCGATACCAGCGAGAAGGGAGTCGTCCGATACGAGTACCTGGAGTGCGCTCCCGGGATGCTCGGAGGTGGTCTCCAGTGTCGCTGCCCAGACCTCTTCCTCACCGACGATCTTCGGCACGGCGAACACATCTGTCTGCCACGTGTCGTCCCAGGCTGTCAGTCCCGCGGCGGCCACGGGGCCGTCCCCGTCGAACCAGACCGGGAGCGCCAACTCGTCGGTTGCCCGGGGCCTGCGCCACCACCATTGCACGTCGGCGGCCTCCCACATACCGACCAGCGGATCTGCCAGTCGGGCTCGTTGCAGAACCGTGGTCGTCGCGCTCAGACGCTCGAGACCCGCCAAGAGTTCACGTCGCAGCGCCATGTCGCCAAGCGTAGGGAGCCCGCACTGCGGTCGGTCCTTGGACACCGATCAGCTCGACAGCCGACGCACGTCGGTTCAGTCGCGGGCGAGGCGCTGAACTACAGTTCGCGCCGATGACGGGAGTCGATGGGACGCACGCACAGAGCCGCGGTTCGCGGTTCGACCCGCCGCCGCCTGCCGAGGGACTTGCTCTGCGCCCCTTCGTCCTCGAGCGGCTGTCCGACGCGAAGGTCAGGGTCGCGGTGATCACCGCCCCGGCCGGCTACGGCAAGACCTCGCACGCCGCGGCGTTTGTGGCCCAGGACTCGCGTCCGGTCGCGTGGATCGACGTCGAGGCGGGACTCGACGACGCGCCGTTTCTGCTTGCCCACCTGATGGACGCACTCACCGAACTCACCGACTTCGATCGCACGGGGTTCGAAGCGACGGGCATGCCGTCCACGGAGTATTCGACGATGATCGCACCGGCTCTGGGCCACGCCGTTCGCCGCTGCTCTGTGCCCTTCGTGCTCGTGCTCGACGACGTGCACCGGCTGACCGACCACGCCGCGATGGATCTGATCACGGCGCTGATCTCGAACGTGCCGGACGGCTCGAAGGTTGTGCTGGTGGGTCGCTCATGCCAACTGGACGTCATCGCCCGGCTGCGTGTCGAGTCGACGGTCGCCGAGGTGGGTGCCGACGCTCTCTCGTTGGAGCTCGACGCCGTCGCCCTCGTTCTTGCCAGCATGGGTGTGGACACCCCGGCCCTCCACGTCGGTGCAGTTGCCGCCGCAACCGAGGGCTGGCCAGTCGGGGTCCGTCTCGCCGGCATGGCATCGCTCGCAGACGAGCGGAACCAGGCGGTCGCCCCATCCGGGGTGAGCGGTCGCGACTCGAACATCCTCGAGTACGTCGAGATCGAGTGGCTGTGGGGCCTGAGCGAGGACGAGCGCGACTTCCTCATGCAGGTGAGTGTGCTCGACTGGTTGTCGGGGCCGGTGTGCGCCGCGGTTTCCGACCGTCGCGACGCCGCCGAGGTTCTTCACCGACTCTGGAGCCAACGGCTTCTCGTGATCCCGCTCGATCGCCGCAACAGCGCGTACCGAATGCACGGCTTGCTCCAAGAGGCCCTCATCGCACGGCTCGAACGGTCCGACCCCGAGGCACTGCGGAAGGTGCACCAGCGGGCGAGTTCGTGGTTCGAGGTGGCAGGTGACGCCGACCGTGCGATCATGCACGCGCTGGCCGCGCACGAGTTCGAGCGAGCCGAGCGGATGGTCATTCAGCACACGCCGTTCGCGTACACGAACGGTCGACATGTGACCATCCACCGATGGATCGAGGCGTTCCCGCGTGACCTCGTGCTCGGAAGCCCTTCCCTCTGCCTCAGCGCGGCGCTCTCCATGATGGGCCTCGGCGACATGTCGGCGCTGTCGATCTGGCTGCGATTCGGGATAGATGCGGCCGGGCCCACTCCGGACCCGGGATCGATGCCGTGGCTGTGCCTGCTGGATCTCCGGTCCACGACCAACACAGGTCTGGCCCGCCCCGCCCTGGACGACGCAGCGACCGCGTACCGTGGTCTCCCACCCGGTATCTGGCACGCGGCTGCATGCCTGGCGTACGGGGCTTGGTCCTGGATGGTCGGTGGCGACGACGCTGCGGATGTGCTCACCGAAGGAGCAGAGGAGGCGCGGATTCTGGGCGCAGCCTCGCTCGAGGCCAACTGCGTCGCAATGGTGGGGATGATCGCGCACGCCGAAGGCGACATGGCAGGCGCCGTTGCGGCCGCTGCACGGGCGCGCCACGTCGCGACCGTTCACGATCTGGAGCGCGCCCCCGGGCTGGCCGTCGTCAGTGCCCTGTGTTCGCTCACGGCGGCGGCGAGGGGGGACATCGCAGCTGCTCGCGCCGACTGGCAGCTCGCACGCACCCAGCTTGCGCTCTTGAAGGAAGTGTCCGGCTGGGCGAACGTCCAGGCGCGCGTGATGCTGG
>CAZYGP010000196.1:0-4116 GCA_964647265.1 uncultured Acidimicrobiaceae bacterium
GTGGAGGGGTCGGCAGGCCTCGGCCTCGCCCGCTCGTTGGCGCCAGATGCTCACCTGATCGCTGTCAGGGCATTCGAGCCGGTCGGGCTCCATCGGCTGACGATGCGTGGTGCGGAGCAAGACGAGATCGAGCGGTATCGGGCGACGTTCGCGTCGACAACGCGCGATGAACTCGCCAGGGACCTCCACGGTGTCGACGCGACGCGCATCGTGGCGGAAGGAAGGCCCGAAGCGGTGCTCGCGTCGGCCGTCGCGTCGCACGGTGCCGACCTCCTCGCCGTCGGGTGGAGGGGCGCCAACCCGGTCAGCCATGTCCTCCTCGGAAGCGTTGCGCACCACAGCGTCCACGAGGTCAGGTGCGACGTGCTTGTGTACCGAACCGCAGGTGCGGCACTCGACCTTCCCTGAGCGCAGGACGCGGCGGGGTGACGGGCTCGTCATCGAACCGTCGAATCATCGAGATCTCGGATCCACCGAACGGAGCCTCCAGTGGGCGTTGAGGCTGATCCGCTCGCGTGGGGAACCTCGCCGCTCGACGATGACGTCGCGCATCGCCCTGACTGCCTCCCGCTCGCCCGCAATCCACCAATGCGCGTCGTCGGGTACGGAGAGCTCCTCGAGGAGACCGAGCGTCTTGACGCCGGTCTGCGCGGCATCGTCGCCACGATGGATCCAGATCGGCTCGAGCGCCCGCCAATCGGAGGTGGGTCGTTCATCGAGCGCGTCGACGACTTCGACGACGGTGGTGATGCCGATGTCGTTGCCTGCTGCCTCCGCGATCGCTCCGATGGCAGGTATCGCCGTGTCGTCCCCGATCATCACGAGGTGTGATCCAGGGGATGGAACCTCGTATCCGCCCCTCGTCTCGCCAGCCCAGATGCGATCGCCTAGTTCGGCCGTTGCCGCCCATGTCGCGGCGGGGCCGGAACCGTGGAGCACGAAGTCGACCGTGATCGAGCCACGTTCCATGTCGAGCCATCGGACGGTGAACGTACGCTTGTCCGCTCGACCGGATCCGGTCGAGTGGGGGATGTCGGAAGGGTCGCGGAACCACAGGGACAGGTACGCACCAGGCAAGGTGCTGCCGACGAGCACCATCCCATCGAAGACCAGCCGTCGTGCCCTCAGTGCAAGGCGTTTGGCGGACGTGACGACGAGCGGAGAAGGATCGGGTCTGACCATTGCGTCATTGTGCCAGCGAAACGACCGTGCAATGGAGGTCGAAGGACGCCGGAGCGGGTCACTGCTCCTCGAGATAGGAGAGTGCGGCGTCCACGAGATGCACCGTTGGCGTGATCGCGAGGTCGACGAGGCGGACAAGGATCGCACCGCTGTCGATGGCAACGAGATATGCGGCGACGCGGATCCGGCCGGTGGACATCGGACGAATGTACTCCCGACGCGGGAAGAGCGCCGTGATCGGCGCTCCTCCCGCTTCCCCACGCCGGCTGGATCAGCCGGGAATCTGTATGCCGCCGATCACCATCGGCTCGCCAAGGGCGATGTAGTGGCGAATCAGGGCGAGGCGGAAGTCCCTGAGCGAGTCATTGAGGTCCGCCCAGCGAGCGTCGAGTCCCTTACCGGACTCAGCGACCGCCGACACCCGTTCCACCTGCTGGAGCACCACGAGCTTGGCGTCGACGAGGGAGTCAAATGTCTCCGGCGACCTCTCCCGTGTCGGTGCGGCTGCCTCGACGGTCGACGTGACATACACGACCACACGGTCGAGGTACTCCTTGAGCGTGCCCTCGGGGCTCGACGCCGAGCCGTCACGCACCGCCATGGCCGCCTCCTTCGCTGAATCGTAGATGTCCATGACCTGTGCCCTGATAGCGTCGAGTTCCTTGATGGACGACGCGGCGTTCGCCGCACCGCGCAGAGCCTCGACATCCCTGGAAGCGACGGCGTAGATCTCGACGACGGCGGGAATCTTCGCCGCTTCGGCGGCAGAGGCGAGGGTCGCAGCCTTGGCGGAGATCAGGTCGAGGGTTGTCCGCCTCGCCTTTGCGAGTGCCTCGGCGGCCTTCTCGGCCTCGGACTTCACCTCTTCCTTCTTCGTCTCGTCGGCCTTCGTGCCCTCTGCGGCGTTCATCGTCCTCTTGTAGATCGCGTGGGCCTCATCCTTGAGTGCGTAGGCGGCTTCGGGCGACTGCGCAGCGTCCACCTTCGGGAGCAGGCCCCGGAGTTCCGCGATCCCCGCCTCGACTGTGGCGATGGCGACAGGATCGTCGCATCCCTCGATCCACTTCACGAGTGCGCCGATCTTGCCCTCGATGGTCCCGACCGCCTTCTTCTTCGCCTTGGCGAGCTCCTCGGCCGGAGTCATGCCGACCTCGTCCGCCGCAGCGACCGTCGCGTGGTAGATGTCGTGGGCGCGCTTGTCGAGGGCCCACAGGGCATCAACGCTCGTTGCGGCGGCGACTTCGCTGTCGCGGACCGAAGCGAGCTCGGCGACGCCGGCCGCATAGACAGCTTTGCGATCGGCATTGTCCGTCTGTGACGAGAGGTCACTGAGGAGGTCGATCTTGTAGGTGTAGGTTGCGGTGACCGCTGCGCGGACGGACTCGATGTCATCGCCGCCCGACGTCGCACGAGCCGGGAAGACGGTGACCGTCGCCAGCATCAGGAGCGCCGTGATCAGGACCACGAGGATCCTCGATCTGCTCGTCGTTTCTCCGCCCATGTACTCGACCCCGCTCTCGTTCAGGCGCCAGGCGTTCCCATCGCGACGCTGCGGCCGCGACCAGCTCGGGAAGGTCCTGATGCATCGATCTTCCCTGTGACCATCGGCTCTCGTACCGCATCTCTGGATGGGCCGAGCGTCCCATTGCCTCAGGACCGACGCCATCGGTTCATGCCGGCAAGCCCGACGACCTAGGCTTGCCGGATGACCATCGGAGACCTCGAAGTTCGACGGATCGCCCCTGAGGACTGGCGGATGCTCAAGGCGGTGCGCCTCGAAGCTCTCCTGGATTCCCCCGCGGCGTTCATCACGACCTTCGAGGAGGCGAGCGGGTATCCCGACGCCCTGTGGGTGGAGAGGTCATCCGAAGCGCCCGAGGACGGACAGGCGACGTACCTTGCTTTGGGGAGGGGCCGCTGCCACGGAATGGCCATCGGACTCGACAGATCCTCGTCAGGGCGTGCAATCGTCGCGATCGTGTCCGTGTACGTTGCGCCGGACGTTCGCCGGAGCGGTGTCGGGAGTGCGCTCATGGACGCCGTGGAGGCCTGGGCGCGACAGCGCGGTGCGGCGGCGACCTCTCTGTGGGTGGTCGACGGGAATGATGGTGCGAGGGGTTTCTACGAGGCACGGGGGTATCGGGCGACCCTCGATCGGCAGAAGATCACCGTTCCGCCTGTCAGGTGGGAGACGAGGCTCGAGCTCCGGCTCAGCGGTTGATCAGCTGGATCTGCCGGCTCATCGCGACGAGGCTCCCATCCTCGTTCCACAATGTGCCGCTCGATTCGAAGAACGTCCCTCCGATGAGGTCCGTGTGGAATGACACCGCGAGGCGTTGCGTGGCAGGTCGACGACGCACGTGCAGGGTCAGCTCGATCGTCGGCGTCCACGGCGCGAATGACCCGACCGAGAAGACGGGCGGTGGCAGGGCGTCAGCGAACATCGGGAGGGACAGCGTGTCGATCGGGCGGCCGTCGGCGAACGAGACCCATCCCTCCATGACGGCGTCGTCGAGGGTCCTGCCCTGCGCCCACGCTGTCGAAGCGGGGGTGAGGCGCAGGTCGAGGTTGCGGACCATCGTCGGCACGAGCTGATTGGTGCCGGGATCCGCAGCGAGGCAGTCCGCTGGTGGCGGCAGCAGCGGCATGGACACCGACCGGTATCCGACGTCACCGGCGCTCGTGAGGTCCCCGAAGGTCGTGAGCGTCGCAACGGCGACAGATCCATCCTGGACGATGTCGGACCGGGCGGTGCTGAGCGACCGTCCCGCCTTGATGACCTCCCGGTGCAGGGATGCGGCTCCGACCTTCCCCGGACGCACGAAGTGGGCGCTCATGGTGATCGGGTCCGGATGGGTCGTCAGTGCCCGTGCGCCCGCCAGCGCAACCGACATCAGGTACCCGCCGTGCGCGAAGCCCGGACCCATCGTCCAC
>CAZYGP010000197.1:0-4115 GCA_964647265.1 uncultured Acidimicrobiaceae bacterium
TGCCCGTGCCCGGCTCGCCGATGAGTACGGGGTTGTTCTTGGTTCGGCGCGACAGCACCTGGACGACGCGGCGGATCTCGTCGTCGCGACCGATGACAGGGTCGAGCTTGCCCTTCCGAGCCTCCTCGGTGAGGTCCCGCCCGTACTTGTCGAGTGGTGCGAAGGTGTCCTCGGGGTTCTGGCTCGTGACGCTCTGGCTCCCGCGCACCGCCGCGAGTGCGTCGAGGATCGTCGCCTTCGTCACGCCTGCTGCGCCGAGGATCTCCCCGGCGGTCGACCCGGACTCCGCGAGGGCGATCAGGACGTGCTCGATCGACGTGTATGCGTCCTTCATCCCCGTGCGCTCGCGCGTCGCCGCGTCGAGGACGTCGAGCGTCTCCTGCGAGAACGCGACCTCCGAACCGCCGACGACCCTCGGGATTGCACCGAGCGCCGCATCGAGTGGCTGGCGTACCGCTGTGACGTGGGCACCGACGGAGGTCAAGATCGGGTACACGAGGCCGTCCGTCTGTGCGAGCAACGCATCGAGGAGGTGCTCGGGCTGCACGTACTGATGGTTGCGTGCCTTGGCCGCGTCCCTCGCGTGGAGGATCGTCTGTTGGCTTCGCTGCGTGAAGGTGTTGATGTCCATGGGTCCCCGATTATCGTGTCGCACGACCGTGTTCCTCGATCGTCGTCTGTAATGCTACCCCCGATTCAACGCTGCTAGTGAGTGATGTATGCCAGATAAGTTGAGTCGAGACGACTCAGAACGCGATGAGCAGGTGGAGCGCGGTGACACGGACGGCCGTGGTGGTGTCTGGGTCGCCGGGCAGGCGGTGCTGTTCGGACTCTTCCTCGTGAGCGTGATCGGGTCCGGTCCCATACCGGAGGTCCCCGGCATCGAGTTCGCTCGGATCGTCGGAATCCTCGTCGCTCTCGGAGGTGCCGCTCTCTCGAGCTGGGCCTTCCTCCATCACGGGTCGGATCTGACCCCGTTCCCGAAGCCCGTGGATGGTCAGCAGCTCATCGACCAGGGTCCGTACCGCTACGTCCGCCACCCGATGTACTCAGGAATCATCGCCTTCACGCTCGGCGTCGGCCTCGCATATGCGAACCCTGCGACGATGCTCTCATCGCTGGCATTCACCGTGTTCTTCATGGCGAAGACGGGCCACGAGGAGGAGCTGCTCATCCGGCACGTGCCCGGCTATCGCGCCTACCGGGCAGCGGTTCCATGGCGGCTGATCCCGTTCGTCATGTGACGGCGGGCTCCGGCGGTCCGACCCATACAGTTCGGGCGAATGCTCCCGTGGTGTGGGGCGAGACGAAAGGGATCAGGTCCATGTGTCTGTCTCGTAGCGCATCGCTGATAGCGGTGCTCACCATCGTCCTGGCGGCCTGCGGTGGCAGCGACGCGCTGAGCGTCGAAGGTGCCTGGGGCCGACCCTCACCGACGCCTTCGTCGGATACAGCGTTCTACATGACGATCACGGGCGGTGCCGCGGATGACCGCATTGTCTCTGCCGAATCGTCAGCATGTGGCATGGTCGAGCTTCACGAGACGACCATGACCGATGGTTCGATGTCGATGCAGGAACTCCCGGGCGGCATACCCGTGCCGTCAGGGGACACGGTCGTGCTCGAGCCCGGCGGCGTGCACGTGATGTGTATGAACGTCCCGAACGCGCTCACCGTCGGAGAGTCCGTTGCGGTCGGGCTCACCCTCGAGAACAGCGGGCTCATCACGGTGCAGGTCGAGATCCGGGAATCGGCCCCCTGATCCGCGACGAGCGATGGTGGCCTGTTCGGTCAGGGCGTGACCTTCACTCCGCGCCAGAAGGCGATGTAGCCCTTGATGTCGGACGCCGCGGGCTTCGGGTCCGGGTAGTACCAGGCCGCGCCGGCATTGACATCGGCGTCAACCACGACGTCGTAGTAGCTCGCTGTGCCCTTCCATGGGCACACCGTGTGAGCGTCTGAGGGCTTGAAGAACTCGCTGTGCACGGTTTCCGGAGGGAAGTAGTGGTTCCCCTCGACGACGATCGTCTGGTCGCTCTCGGCGATGACGGTTCCGTTCCACGTGGCGCTCGGCATGTCGCATTCCTCCTCGGTTGTGGTGTGTCTGGAACGGTTCGTCCCTGCGTTGCATTCCGGATGTCGAGGGCAAGCACAGTGGACTCCGCAACCACTAGCGTTGCGGCATGCTGCCGATTCGCATCATCGAGACCGAACGTGAGGACTTCGACGGACCCATTGTCGAGCTGTGGCGCGACGACGACTTCGTCGGCCTCGTGTTCTGGGACGGCGAGGCGACGATCCTGCAGGTGTACCCCGACGGGGATGGCGACGTCCATGACCTTGACGTTCGCGAACTCCAGATGCTGCTCGATACGGCCATGAGGATCGTCGATCCGGACGCCTTCGACGCCGAGATGGACGAACTCCGCACCGCGGCCGTGACCGCCCAATCGTGGGGGGACGAGCACCCCGCGACCGTCGAACTGCTTGCCGACTTCGATGGGAGAGCCGTGTTCCGCACGGACGAAGGCGAGGGCTTCTTCGATCGGGCGACGGCGCTGGCGTTCATCGACAAGTGCGAGGAGCTGGACCTCGCCGTCGTGGAGATGGACGGCCTCGACCTCGTGGATGATGAGGTGACCTCGCGCGAGGGCCTCGACCTGGTCGTGCCCGACCAGCCGATGATGACGTGGTCCGAGGCGCGGGCGTTCGCCAATCGAACCGCCCACCGAACGCTGGACGGATGGCCCGACGATGACGATCTCGTCGTGGCGTTCGTGTTCCGCCAGCCCGACGGGGAGGACATCGTCGCGTGAAGTTTCACGCCGACGCCGTGATGAGCACCCCGGTCACCAGGTAGATCGCTCCGACGAGGAGCGGAATGTTCGTGATCACCGACTCGGTGCCTCTGGGGGTTTCCCACGCGGCACCGTTTATCGCGAGGTCGATGAACGATCCGGCGATGGGCCCGAAGATCATCGTCAACACGCCGAGCACAACGACGAGGTACCCCATCATCGTCTGGACGGCGACCGGTTCACACGCCGCACCCACCACGGTACCGTCGCAGAAGCCGGGCCACAGTGGTGCGAACACGACCGACAACACCCACGCCGTCGCGTAACCGGCGATGGTCAGGAGCACCGTCCGAATGGGTCTCGACCGAAGCATCCGCATCAGGGAAGGGTAGGGGATGTCGATCGGCCCGGCCCTGTGCCGCGTACTACCCTGTGACCGTTCGCCCGAGGAAGTGACGAGTGCCGAGGTACCGACCGGACATCGAAGCGATCCCCCGTTACGTGCCGGGCAGACCCATCGAAGACGTCGTTCGCGAACTCGGCATCACGTCGATCGACAAGCTCGCCTCGAACGAGCATCCGGAACCCCCTTTTCCGGAGGTGCTCGAGGCGATCAATGCTGCGTCCGATGGGCTCAACCGGTATCCCGACAGCGGCGTCCACGTCCTCAGGCATGCGATCGCCGGGTACCACGGCGTTCCACCCGAGGCAGTCTGGGTCGGTGCCGGGTCGTCCGAGATCCTGCGATGCTCAGCGCTGGCAGTCGGTGGACCCGGAACGAGTGCGGTGTACGCATCCCCGTCGTTCGTGATGTACGCGATCGGGACCATGATCTCGGGTTCGGAGCCGGTCACGGTGCCGCTGACGCAGGATCATGACCACGACCTGGATGCGATGCTCGCGGCGGTGCGCGAGGACACCACGATGGTCTACGTCTGCAATCCGAACAACCCGACCGGCGGCTTCCGCAGCGGCGACGACGTCGAGGCGTTCATCCCTGAGGTGCCGACCGACACGGTGTTGATCATCGATGAGGCCTACGCGGAGTATGTCACCGACCCGACCTATCGCTCCATGATCCACCGCGCGCTCGAGTCACCGAACGTTCTCGTGACCCGTACGTTCTCGAAGATCTACGGGCTCGCGGGCCTTCGCGTCGGCTACGGCATCGGCGATCCCGACATGGTTGCGACGCTCCGAACGACCCAGGCCCCCTTCTCGGTCACGACCCTCGGCCAGGTCGCGGCGCTCGAGGCGCTCCGACACGGTGACCTCGTCGAGGCCAGGGCGGTGGCCAACGCAACCGGCCGGGAGACG
>CAZYGP010000198.1:0-4098 GCA_964647265.1 uncultured Acidimicrobiaceae bacterium
TGGAGGACACGGGCGAGGCGGTTCTTCTCGACGTTGATGATCTTCCCCCGGATGGGCAGGATCGCCTGGAACTCGGAATTCCTCGCCTGCTTGGCAGATCCCCCGGCGGAGTCGCCCTCGACGATGAACAGCTCGGAACGCTCGGGATCCTTCGTTGAGCAATCCGACAGCTTGCCGGGGAGGCCGGCCGATTCGAGGAGGCTCTTGCGCCTGGTGAGATCGCGGGCCTGGCGTGCTGCAGCGCGCGCCCTGGCTGCCTGGGACGACTTGTCGACGATCTTGCGGGCGTCCCCCGGGTTCTTCTCCAGCCACTCGGGTAGCGCCTGGTTGAGAGCCCTCTGGACGTAGGAGCGGATCTCCGTGTTCCCGAGCTTGGTCTTCGTCTGTCCCTCGAACTGGGGGTGGCGGACCTTCGCGGAGATGACGGCGGTGAGACCCTCGCGAACATCCGCGCCTTCGAGGTTTGCGTCCTTCTCCTTGAGTACGTTCCGTGCGCGTGCGAAGTCGTTGATGGCCCTCGTGAGCGCGGTTCGGAAGCCCTCCTCGTGGGTTCCGCCCTCATGGGTGTTGATGTTGTTCGCGAAAGAAAGGATCGTCTCGTTGTAGCCGCTGGTCCACTGCATCGCCACGGCGATCTCGCCGTCATCGCTCTCATGCTCGAAGTAGGCGATCTTGCCGTGGATCGGCTCCCGCTTCGCGTTGAGGTGCTTCACGAAGTCGACGATTCCACCCGAGTACTTGAACGTCTCCTCGATGAGCTCGTCCTCGCGTTCGTCGCGAAACCGGATCTCGAGACCCTTGTTGAGGAACGCCATCTCCCGAAGGCGGTTGGCGACGGTCTTGGTCGAATAGACCGTCGTCTCCTCGAAGATCTCCGGATCGGCCCAGAATGTCACCTGGGTCCCCGACCGCTTCATCGGCTTGACCTTGCGAAGCTTGCCGACCGGTGCCCCATAGCTGAACTCCTGGTGCCAGAGGTTGCCGTCGCGCACGACTTCGACCTCGGTGCGGATCGACAGGGCGTTGACGACCGAGACCCCGACCCCGTGGAGTCCGCCGGACACCTGATAGGCACCGGTATCGAACTTCCCGCCGGCGTGGAGCGTGGTCAGCACCGTCGTGACCGCTGCCTCCCCAGACTTGGCATGCTTCGTCACGGGGATGCCGCGGCCGTTGTCTCGGACCCGCACGCCCCCGTCTGCGAGCAAGGTGACGTCGATCCGGGTGCAGTAGCCGGCCATGGCCTCATCGACCGAGTTGTCGACGACCTCCCAGATGAGGTGGTGAAGACCCTTGGGGCCGGTCGAACCGATGTACATTGCCGGACGGCGCCGGACGGCCTCGAGTCCCTCGAGGATCTGGATCGAATCGGCTTCGTACGACGCGTCAGAGGCACGTTTCGCGTTGCTCACGGGACTCCTTGACTCCCACGAATGTGGGATTCGCGGGTTGATGACAGTGATGTAAGTATAGCGGTCCGGACGGACAAAACCCTTTACTGGCTTGGAAAATCCGGCGACACGGCCCTGTTCACACGAATCCTGACACCGGTGACGAGACCATCGCCGTAGCGTGTGCGAATCGCCTCGAGCAACTCCGTCGTCTGGTACTGCAGGAGCGACGCCGAGGCCCCGTCAGCGACGTGGACGAGGAGCGAACCATCCCGCACGCCGATGGGCACGGACGCCGGCCAATCACCAGGAGCGAAAGCCTCCCACTCCGTGACCAGGTCCCCCTGCCGGACGTCCACATCGACGTGCGCATGTTCGATGATCGAGCCGATGACGTCGCTGATCTCCTTCGGGTCACGGCGATTTCCCTCACTGAGGTACTTCGCACGCATCACACGACCTTTCCGTCCCTGACCCGCCATCGCCGACCGCTGATCGGTACCTCATCCTCCCTCGCCGTTGTGACAAAAACCTGCCCTGAGGGGATGAGCGCGAGGACGCGGGAGGCCCGGTCGTGGTCGAGCTCGGAGAACACGTCGTCGAGGAGGAGGATCGGTGGTGTGTCGCGCATCTCCTCGATCAGCCGATGTGCGCCGATCCTGAGCGCGAGGGCGACCGTTCTCTGCTCACCCTGGGACGCGTGCGTGCGGGTGGGACGTCCGTCGAGAGACAAACCCGGTTCGTCGCGGTGCGGTCCGACGGTCGTGGTCCGCACATCCATGTCACGCTGCCTGCGGTGCACCAGCGCCTCGCTGAGGGCCTCCGAGAGCTCCGCGTGGGATTGTGCATCCTCGGACCCCCAGGTGGAGCGATATGCCCACCTCAGGTCGCCCGAGCCCCCGACCACGACGTAGGCGTCGAGCAGGTGGGGTTGAAGGTGCCGCGCCACGGTTCGTCTATGGGTCATGACCGCGGCACCGGCGGTGGAGAGACGCTCGTCCCAGACGTCGAGGGAGACGGGATCGGTCCGTCTCCCCTCCTGACGCAGGAGGGTGTTTCGCTGACGAAGGATCCTGTCGTACTCGGAGAGGTCCGCGCTCGCCTGGGGCCACAGGCTCGAAGCCAGGTCGTCGAGGTACTCGCGACGGATCGCGGGACCGCGCTTGATCACGTCGAGATCATCGGGGAGGAACGCGACGACGGGAACGGTCGAGAGCAGGTCCCGCATCCTCGTGGGCCTCTTCCCGTTCACGAGGACGGTGCGACGGCCCTCGAGCGGAGTCTCGATCTCAACCGTGGTCTCGGTCGCGGCGCCACCGATTCCCGCCCGAACGATCGAAGCAGATGCACCTGCCCGCACCATGGCGCCGTCCGGCACGCCTCGGAAGGACTTCAGCATCCCGACGTAGGCGATCGCCTCCAGAACGGAGGTCTTGCCGACACCGTTGTCCCCGATCAGGACATTGACCCCTGGATCGGGCCTGAAGTCGAGCTCGTCGTAACACCGCATGTCGCGCAGGGTCAGCCACGACAGGTACACGGTGGCGCCTCAGAGGCGTACGGGCATGAGGAGGTATCGGAAGTCGGTCGACTCGGCACCGTGGAGGAGACCGGGCTTGAGGGGATCCGACGTCTCGATGACGACCTTGTCGTCGTCGACCGCGGCAACGCCGTCCGTGAGGTATCGGGTGTTGAAGGCGATCGTCATCTCCTGGCCCGTGTACTCGCCTGCGAGGAGCTCCGTCGCCTCGCCGACCTCCTGGCGGATGACGCTGAGCTCCACACCACCCTCGTGCATTGCGAGCCTGACCGGGATGTGGTCCTCCGCAACGAGGGCGGACCGACCCACGGCTTCGAGAAGTGCCGCTTTCGAGACGGTCAGTCGATTCGTGTGTCCTTCCGGGAGAAGCTGTCGGTAATTGGGGAAGGTGGCGTCGATCACCCTGACCGTCAGGCGTCCCTGACCGGAGACGAACGCAGCCTCGCGATCTCCCAGGGCGACCTTCATCGGACCGGAGCCGACCGTCCTCGAGAGCTCCCTGAGCGCCCTGTACGGGACGAGCTTGACACCTTCGGCGGCAACGCCGGGAACGTCGCGGACGGCGAGCCGGTAGGAATCGGTGGCGACGAGTCGCAGGGAACCCTCGTTCGCCTCGAACAAGACGCCGGTGAGCGTCGGTCGCGCATCGTCGCCGGACGCGGCGACTCCGACCTGCGCCAGGGCATGCGTGAGGGCGGAGCCATCCACCTCGACTGCTCCGGTCGAGTCGGCGTCGGTGACCTTCGGATAGTCGTCGACCGACATCGCCCGAAGGTTGAAGCGGGGACCGTTCCCCGTGATCTCGACCTGGGTCTCATCGGAGCTGAGGCTGACGGCGCCCGGTGGCAGCTTGCGGACCGCCTCGGCAGCGAGCTTGGCAGGGATCACGGTCCTCCCCTCCTCCGTCACCTCCACGTCGAGGAACGTCCTCACGGTGATCTCGTTGTCCGTTCCCGTCACGGTCAACCGGCCACCGGCCACCTCACACAGGACACCTTGGAGGATGGGCAGAGGGGAACGCGTTCCGACGGCACGGCCTGCGCGTGCCAGGACGTCTGCGAGTTCGTCTCGTTCTGCTCGGATGCGCACGTTGTTCTTCCCCTGCTGTTGTTACTGATCTTGGATTGAAAGAGTAGATGTAGTAGTAGGCCCTGTGGATTGTGGACA
>CAZYGP010000199.1:0-4091 GCA_964647265.1 uncultured Acidimicrobiaceae bacterium
TCGGGCGAGAGGAATCCGAGCACGAAGATGAACGTCGTGACGCCCATGATGGCGAACGAAACGGGCGAGGTCTGGTACGAGGGCCGACCGACAGTGTGCCTGGCGTGGACGACGCGGGCCCTCGCGTCCGGCTCGGCGCACTCGGGGCACTTCTGTCCCACGGATGCGTCACGTGAGCACTCCACACAGATGGGGCGGCCGCATGTCGTGCACGACAGCCTCGTCGGACGGTCGGGATGCCGGTAACAGGTCGTGGTGATCGAATCGCTCATCGCCACGCAACGGTAACGACGTCACCGGTTTGGTTCCTCGAACCGGTGGAAATGCCCAACGGTCGGCCCACGGCTACGACACCGGTGGATGTCGGGTCCACAGCATCGTTGCCTGCTGGAAGGCGAAAGCGGCCCGTAGGACGTCGACGTCGGCACGCGGCCGTCCCACGATCTGGAGTCCGATCGGGAAGCCGTCCTCGGTGAAGCCAGCAGGGACCGAGATGGCAGGCAGGCCGGTCAAGGAGATCAGGTAGCAGCTTGCGAACCATGATGTGTAGTTGGCCATCGGCCGCCCGGCGACCTCGGTCGGATACTCGACTGACACCGGGAAGGGGGGCACCGCCGCCGTCGGGAGAGCGAGGAAGCGGTGCTTGCCGAGGAACTTCACTACGCGGTTTCGAATCCTCGTGCGGGTCTCGATAGCGGCGCCGACCTGCTCGGTGGTGAGGGACAGCCCGTACTCGGTGTTCTCGTGGATGGCGGCCTTGTAGGCATCCGGATCCCGCCGCAGTGCCTCGGCGAACTCGCGCGCGTAGACGAAACCGCGCAGCACGGTGAAGGCCTCGTCGGCGCCGCGGAAGCTCGGCGCGTCATCTGTCACGACGAAGCCGATGTCGGACATGGTCTCCCGTGCCCCCGCGAGCGCAGCGGTGACGACAGGGTCGATGGCGAGCTCCCCGAGATCCTCGGACCACGCCAGGGGGACGCCGGACCAGTCGCCTGCGAGCGGAGTGGCGAACACGGACCCCGGCTGGTCGATCGAGATCGGGATGCGTGGGTCGGGTCCGGCGGTTGCCGCCATGAACAGCGCGACGTCCTCCACCGTTCTGGCGATCGGCCCGTGGACGCTGTGGTCGGCCCAGACGTCCTTTGACGGCCACGACGGGATCCGCCCCGGCGACGGCCGGAACCCGACCGTGTTGGTGAACGACGCAGGGTTGCGCAGCGACGCCCCGTAGTCCGAACCGTCCGCGAGGGCGGCCATGCCGGTGGCGACGGCGACCGCTGCTCCGCCGGAGGATCCTCCCGGCGTGTACTCGGGGTTCCACGGGTTCCTGGTGACGCCGAACACCTCGTTGAACGTCTGGCTCCCCGCACCGTGCTGTGGTGTGTTGGTCTTTCCGAGGGTCACCGCGCCGGCGCGCTGTTGCCGTTCCACGATCAGCGCGTTGCGGGTGGGCACGTACGACCGATACACGGGAGAGCCGAACGTCGTGCGGATCCCCTTCGTCTCGTGGGTGTCCTTGTGCACGACCGGCAACCCGGTCAGGAGCGGGATGTCACCTCCTGATACGATGGTCCGATCGGCTTCCTCCGCCATGCGTCGCGCGATGTCAGGGACGAGGGTCACGATCGCGGTGAGCTGGGGATTGACGCGCTCGATCTGGCTCAGGTGGGCGTCGAGGAGCTCCACCGCCGAGATCTCGCGGCGTCTGAGCATCGCCGCATGATCGACGGCCCTCAACCTCACCAGATCGCTCATGCCCTCCATCCTGCCCGACCCTGCGTTCTTGCATAACTGGGTTTCACGCAGGATGGAACCCAGTTACGCAAGAACGGGGGAGGGATGGGGCGGGCGTCACGTCAGGCGGCGAGGCAGGGCGTTCGCCCAGATGTCCCTCGCAGCGCCGAGCTCGATGGCTCCAGCGGATCCGAAGTCGATCGTCATCCCGCCGACGGTGCCGATGAGGCGATGCGGTTCCTCAGTGTCCAACTCATCGCCGAATGAGACTGCAATGAACCGCAGGGGAGTCTCGTCGAAGAGGTCGGCCGCGCTGACGCCCTCGATGATGACTCCGACGCCGGAGGCGATCGCGATCTCGGCGATGGCGACCGCAAGCCCACCCGTCGAAATGTCGTGGAGGACGGGGGTGGAGAAGGCGAGCGTGGCAGCTGCGGAGACAACGCGGCGTGCCGTCTCACCGTCGACGTCCGCGGGTCGACCCCGCAGCTCGCCGTTGACGATGCGGTCGTACGCTGACCCGGCGAAATCCCCCTGCGGATCCGGCCCGACCAACCAGATCCCCATCCCATCGGCGGCTCGATCGAGGCGAGGCGGGTGCGAGGGCCTGGGATCGCAGAACCCGAGCATCCCGACGACCGGTGCGGGGTAGATGTCCACCCCGTCGGTCTGGTTGTAGAACGAGACGTTCCCGCCAACGACGGGCACGTCGAGCTCCTCGCACGCCCATGCCATGCCCTCGACGGCCTCGACGAACTGCCACATGACGCCGGGCACCTCCGGGTTCCCAAAGTTGAGGTTGTCAACGAGGGCATACGGACGTGCTCCCGTGACGGCGACGTTGAGGGCGGACTCGAACACGATCCGGGCGGCACCGCGCCGCGGGTCGAGGTACGTGCGGAGCGCGTCACCGTCCGTCGATACCGCCATGGCCTTCTGTGTTCCCTTGATCCGGAGGAGGGAACCGTCGTGGCCGGGTTCGATCATCGTGTTGAGGAACAGCATGTGGTCGTACTGACTCCAGATCCACGATCGGTCGCCGATCGCGGGATCGTCGAGCAGGATCGCCAGCGTCCGACCCGCATCGAGGTTCTCGGGCACGACTGGGGTGCGGGCCCATCGTTCCTCGACGTCGCCGGGCATGATCGCCGGCCGGTGGTAGATGGGGGCATCGTCCGCGAGTGATGCCGCAGGCACCTCGGCCACGAGTTCGCCCTTTGCATGCACGTTCAGGAGCGGCCCCTCGGTGATGGTGCCGATCGTCGATGCGTCGATCTCCCACTTCTCCGCGAGGGCGAGGACCTCCGCCTCATGCTCGGGCGTGACGACGGCGAGCATGCGTTCCTGGGACTCCGACATGAGGATCTCGCCAGGGGTCATGTCGAGCTCGCGGAGATGAACCCTGTCGAGGTCGACGTCCATCCCCATGCCGCCGTTGCCGGCCACCTCGGACGTCGCGCACGAGATGCCCGCTGCCCCGAGGTCCTGGATCGCGACGACGAGGCCCCTGTCGTACAGCTCCAGGCAGGCCTCGATCAGCTTCTTCTCCTCGAACGGGTCGCCGACCTGGACGTTCGGCCGTTTCTCCTCGTCACCCTCCTCGAAGGATGCCGACGCGAGGATCGATGCACCACCGATCCCATCGCGACCTGTGGCGTTCCCGAGGAGGATGGCGAGGTTCCCGACACCCGATGCCGCCGAGAGCACGAGCTGATCCTCCCTGAGGATTCCGAGCGCCATCACGTTGACGAGGGGGTTCTTCGAGAACCTATCGGCGAACTCGACCTCCCCTCCGAGGGTCGGCACCCCCACGGCATTTCCGTACCCTGCGATGCCGGACACGACGCCCTCGAGGAGGTACCGGTTGCGGGCGTCGTCGAGAGGTCCGAAGCGGAGCGGGTCCCACACGGCGATCGGGCGTGCGCCCATCGTGAAGACGTCGCGAAGGATGCCTCCGACGCCCGTTGCTGCACCCTGGTACGGCTCGACGTAGCTCGGGTGGTTGTGGCTCTCGATCCGAAGGGCAGCGAGCCATCCGTCCCCGAGGTCCACGACGCCTGCGTTCTCGCCGGGTCCGACGACGACCCATGGCTGGTCGGAGGTGAACCGCCCGAGGTGTGCACGCGACGACTTGTACGAGCAGTGCTCTGACCACATCACCGAGTACATGGCCAGCTCCGCGGCCATGGGTTCGCGTCCGAGGATCTCGATGACACGCTGGTACTCGTCGTCCGTCATCCCGAGTTGGACGTGGGCTGGCGTGACGGTGGTCATACCAGCGAGGTCTCGGTCGAAGCCACGAAGCTCTCGATGAGGACCATCCCGTCGGCGGACCCGAGGATCTCCTCGGATGCGCG
>CAZYGP010000200.1:0-4087 GCA_964647265.1 uncultured Acidimicrobiaceae bacterium
ATGCCCCGCGCCGCCGACCCGATCGTGCACACGTTCACCCACGTGTCCACGAGGCTGGGGTCGAAGTTCGCATGAGCCTGGCCGAAACTGTCGCTCGCCCCGCGATACGTGCGGTTGCAGCCACTCACCTGAACGTTGTTATCCGTCCACTGGTTCGGCGTGGCATCGGGGGCGAACACCCGAAACCGCGTCTTCGAATTCCACCCATCGGTGTTGATAGTCGCGTCGTATCGGTTGTAGACCCAATCATTCGTCACACCGTTCGGACCGGTATTTGCCAGTCCGCCCTGGTCGTACGCCTGCGGATCGAACACCTGGACGTACACGGTGCCCCCGATCAGGTTGGAGCCCTCCGGGATCTCGAACGCGTAGTAGTACGAAGGCACGGAGTACTCGGGGTTGGAGCCGCCACCCTGGCGTCGCTCGGCGGCCACGGCGTCGCCCTGGCCCTTGCGCCGGTCCTCGCCGGAGATCGCGACGAAGAAGTTGCGATCGCGTCCGCTCACCGTGGGATCGGTGCCCAGATAGGGCTCATCCGACCCGAGCTTGAGGGGAGGGAGCTGCTCGGCAGTCGCCTCCTGAACGACGTTCAGTTCGTCGATGCCGAAGACCTTCATGAAGAAGGTCGGGATCGTGTTCGAGATCGTGACCCTCAACCGCGCACACGTGTCCCCCTGAGCCGGCGTGACCGTGGCGCCCGTCGCTGCCGAGTAGCCGTTGCGTGCAGCGAGGTCGAGAGCTGTCGTGTGCGGTACCGAGCCGGCCACAGGAAGGGCGCAGTTCGGCTGCGGCATGTGTACGACGCCTGCGAGCGCTGCAGCCTCGGCCGCCTTTCGGGTGTTGAGCTGGTTCAAGTAGAGCCAGCCGTAATCGATCGTGAACGCTGCCATGCCCATCAGCACGATGAGCGATGCGGCGACGAGCACGAGCACGGCGCCGCGCTCGCCATCTGCGACGCGACGACGAATCCATGCCGGAACGCGCAGAGTCCTCGGCGCCCTCCGCAGAAGTCTCACGGCGACACCCCGAACTGTTGCGGCTCGAGGCGCATGATCGCTGTGTCCGCCCAGCAATTCGTCGGCGCGACGGTACAGCTGACGTCACCGATCGGGAATCCACCGGTGATCCACGTATGTGAGAAGTAGACCCGAACTCCGAGGACATCGAGGCTGCCGACGGTGGCGTTGCGGTCCTCCGGATTCCAGTTGAGTCCCGACACGTCGAAGCTCACGGGGGGATCCGGATCGGGACAGGGCGACCAGTTGCATGTGGACGGGCTGAACGAATACGTGTAGATGTTGCAGCTCGGTCCCGGGCATCCGCCGATTGGTTCGCCGGTCAGGGATGCCCGGTACACGTGGACCGCCCTCACCACGTCCTGGCCGTTGTTCGGAAGGGCGATGAGTCCCTGTTCGAGCGACTCGAGCAGCGTTATGTCCGCGTATTGGTTGTTTGCGACCGCCGATGCGACGCGGGCCGCGGATTGGGTCGCGTTGCCCACCGTGAGTCGCTTGTTGAACGCAAGGCCGAATTCGATGATGCCGAACACGAGCAGAACGAGCAGCGGCAGGGCAATCGCCATCTCGACGATCGCAGCCCCCCGCTCGACACCCACCCTCGACCGGCGCATAGAAGCCATTCTGTTGCCCCTCACTCACGACCCCACAGAAAGTAGCATACTCGCCACAATCTGTCACGCGCTTTGCGGCAATTGCGTGGCTACTCGACGAGCTTGACCGGGTTACCTTCGATCCGTGCTTCCCAGGTCGTCGTGTCATTCGTCGAGCCGGGGTAGTTGTAGTCGATCTTCCACCAGCAGTCCGCACCACACACGTAGTCCTCGGGAAGGTCGATCCGTATCGTCACCATGTGGTCGTTGAACCGGCTCGAACTGGTCGGGATGTCGCACGACCCCAGTGTCCCACCGGGATGCGAGGGGTTCGTCGATGTCCACGTGCACGAGGGCAGGCCACCCTGGGGGTTGCGGATGCGTAGCGAGTGGTTCCCCGATGCGTCTCCCGGATCCCACAAGGAGATCACGAGATCCTTGCCGGCATGGATGGCTTCCACCTCGGCGAGGTAGAACACCGTGTCCCCGGTTGCACCGTCGACGTTCGAGTAGATCGCCATCGATCCGAGCCCGTAGATCCGCGGGTTGCCGCCGCTCGCCGATGCCCGCAGCGACCACCGGTTGAGCCCGCGCTGGCCGTCGTCGAGCGTGATCACGCGCAGTGGATAGACACCCGGACCACGGTCGAGGTTCGACGCCGGGCACATCTCATCCCACAACGAGGCCACACCTCCCGGAAGGAATGCGTCGACATCGGCCCAGGTCGTCGCCGCCGTCGCACCCGGCATGTACGCATCGCGAGGCGCATAGACGACGGTACAGAGAACCTCGTTGGAGTCCGTGGTGTCGAGGGGTGTCGGGTCGGGGCCGTACAGGATGAAGACGGTTGTCGGTCCCGGGCTGCCGCCCTGTGGTTGGTCCCCCGTGAGGACGAAGTCGCCTCCACCACGGGTGAACGGACCGTCGAAGATCTCCACGGACAGGTTCGTCTGGCCGGGGCCGACCTCGACACCGTAGATGTACCCGCCGGTCGTCGAACTGATCGTGCCGGGGGAAGGATTGTCCCAGACGGTCGGGCGCCGAACGGGGTTGAGGGTGCAGCCCGAGCCGCTCCCCCCACTCAGGCACTGGGAAGAGTACAAGTCGCCCATCCGTCGGCCTGTGTAGTACCCGTGGATGTTGCCCCAGAACTCGGGTGCATGACCCGTCGCCGGATCGTTACCGAAGCGGCGGTCCGGGCTCCCCAGGGGAAGCGGCAGGACGTATTCGGCGAGCGCCGTCTTGGTGATATCGATCGAATCGATACCGAAGACCCGCATGAAGAACGTCGGGACGGCATGGGTGACGGTGACCCGGAGCTGGTTCGGATTGTTCACCGCGGTTGGATCATCCGAATAATCAACGGGAACGACCGACGTTCCGGCGCTGAGCGGGTTGTAGCCGTTCTCAGCCGCCGCCTCGATTGCCGAGGAATAGGCCAATGCCTGGTCGTCCGGTTCGTAGATGACCCCGGACAGGGCCGCTGCGTCCGCGCCGTGTTGGATCTTCACACCGTTCCAGTAGAGCCAGCCGAAGTCGACACCGAATCCGACCATGCCCATGAAGATCGGAAGCATGAGCGCGACGAGGATGAGGACGACGCCGGACTGCTCACGTCGGAGCTCGCGGAGTCGGTCGACGAGGCGTCGCATCAGGGCGTCCCGAAGACGTCGGGCTCGAGGCGGACGAGCGCGCGTTCCGTCAGCTGCATATCGAGCATCGGCATGAGGTTCGTGACCGTCGAATGCTGGTACACGACCTCGACACCGAGGACATCGAGTCCGCCACCGCCAGGGTCGAGGGTCGTGTCGCGCACGCTCGGCGGGTATGTTGCGGGGCTGCCGTACGGAATCACCGTGAGGCTGGGGTCAGGGCATGGACTCCACTTGCATCCGACGAGGCTCCCGTCGTAGATATAGCGGTCGACGGGACCCGCCTTGGCGCCCGTGACGGGATTCGCCTGGAAGATCTCGACGCTGATGAGCACCGAAGCGTCGACCTGGTCGTAGAGCCCCGCTTCGAGGGCTTGGAGGATCCGGTAGTCGGCCTCGTCGTTCTGTCCCATCGTCGCGCCTGTTCGCGCTGCGGACGAGACCGCCGAGGCGATCGTGAGGCGCTCACGGAACAGGAGCCCGAACTCGATGAGCCCAAAGATGAGCAGGATGAACAGGGGGAGCACGAACGCGAGCTCCACCATGGCAGCTCCACGTTCTTTCTCCGCGTTCCGTCGAAGCGAGAACATCATCATCGGCCCCTCAGCTCGAATCCTTACAGAGAGTAGCGTAACGACCACACTCTGTAATTGGTACCACGCTGCTACCTGCGACGTCGACACCGCACCCGATGCTGTGGGTCCTCCGACCGTTCGCACACTGCGATTTGACCGTCGTTGAGTCGTTCGCCCCTACCATCGCGGTCTCAACCGAGCCGGGATGGCGGAATGGTAGACGCGGCGGACTCAAAATCCGTTGGGCGAAA
>CAZYGP010000201.1:0-4074 GCA_964647265.1 uncultured Acidimicrobiaceae bacterium
GGATGCCTCCAGCGACGACAGCTCCGAGCGCACCCTTTCGAGTTCTCTGCGATGCTGATCCACGGGCGGGATGCAGCGTTCGAGGTTGTGGACGAGCTCCGACTCGAGGCTCCGAAGTGTCCGGATACGTGAGATGACCGGTGGGTGCACGGTGTCGTGTGATTCATCCATGGACCCGGAACGATACCCCGGGGTCGGACCGGGGGTGGCTTCGCAGGGACCGCTCCATCGATCCGTGCCCTGAGGGACGCGACGCCCAATACGATTCGGGTGACGCGAGGTACGAGGAGACGAGATGAACGCCGAGCTGCGACGACTGGCGGACGAGTACTGGGAGTACGCCCTCGAGTCCGAGCCGATGGAAGCGCACATGCTCGGCGATTACCGGTACATGGATCGCGCGGACGACGTGACCCGGCGCGGTGAGGATGCCCAGATCGCCGCACTGCGGGGTTTCTCGGCGAGGGCGCGAGCGTTCAATGCGGACGCCCTCGATTCTTCGGACCGCATCACACGGGACACCCTCATCTTCGAGACGGAGACCTCCGCCGCGGTCCTCGAGATGCGCATGGCCGAATTCGGCGTCGATCCGATCTTCGGGCCGCAGGCGGAGTTCCAGATCGTGATACCCCAGATGTCGGTCGAGACGGCCGAGCATGCAGGCAGGATGCTTGCCAAGTACTCCGCGATCGCACGGATGATCGACGACGCGTCCGACCGACTGCGCGAAGGGATCTCGAGCGGCAGGGTGAATGCCGACTTCGCCGTGGCGAGGACCGTCGAGCAGATCGATGCGCTCCTGGCGACACCCGTCGAGGAGGACGCGTTCCTGCGTGCGCAGATGCCCGCCGAGTACTCCGAGGCCGACATCGAGGCGTGGCGGGAACGGGCTTCGCGGATCGTCGTGGACGAGATCCGCCCGGCGTTCGAGCGGTACCGCAACGTGATCCGTGACAAGGTCGGTCCCATTGCCCGCAGCAACGACGAAGCGGGTCTCCACTACCTGCCCGAGGGTGATCTGGTGTACGCCCGCCTCATCGAGCGGTACACGACCCTCCCTCTCCAGGCGGAGGAAGTCCACGAGATCGGCCTCCAGCAGATCGCTCGTCTCACAACCGAGTATCTCGAGGTCGCGGGTCCCGTCCTGGGTACGACGTCGCTCGAGGACATCTTCACAGCGTTGCGAGACGATCCAGCGCTCCACCACACGACGGGCGAGGACGTCGTCAGGCAGTCCGAAGAGGCCTTCGCTGCGGCAGAGGCCGAGATGCCGAACTGGTTCGGGCGCCTACCCAGGTCTGATTGCTTCGTCGAGGAGACCCACCACGGGCCCGTTGCCTTCTACTTCGCCCCAGCGGAGGACGGATCACGCCAGGGAACGTTCTTCCTGAACACTGCGGACCCGACATCGTGGGCAACCTTCGAGGTCCAGTCGACGGCGTTCCATGAGGGGATTCCGGGACACCACCTCCAGATCGCGATCGCCCAGGAGCTCGGCGAGGACGTGCCTGCGTTCCAGCGCCACGGCAACATCGACGCCTACGCGGAAGGCTGGGGCCTCTACACCGAGCGTCTCGCCGACGAGATGGGCCTCTACTCGAGCGAGCTCGACCGTATCGGCATGCTGTCGGCCGACTCGATGCGTGCGTGCCGCCTCGTCGTGGACACCGGAATGCACGCCCTCGGGTGGAGCAGGCAGAGGGCCATCGACTACATGGCGGACAACTCGCCGATGTCGATGCACTCGATCGTCCAGGAGATCGACCGCTACCTGTCGTTCCCTGGACAGGCCCTTTCGTACATGATCGGCCGGATCGAGATCCAGCGGATGCGGGCGGAGGCAGAGGCTGCACTCGGTGACCAATTCGACATCAGGGGTTTCCACGATGTCGTCCTCGGGTCGGGCCTCGTGACCCTCCCGACTCTCGACCGCATGATCAGGGAGTGGGCAGCCAGCCGATAACGGGCCCCTCGTGGCGCATCTGCCGAGGTGCTAAGGTTGTCTAGACAACTGATGACGGGAGGATGTCATGCACGCACGATCGATCACCATGCTCGGAACCGGCCTCATCGGTGACTTCTACACGATGACACTCCATGGTCAGCGAAGCCGCGACCGCGTGAAGGTCGTGTACTCCCGCTCTCCCGAGCGAGGCGCTGCCTTCGCGGAGCGGTGGGACATCCCCAACCACACGACGTCGCTCGAGGACGCGATCAACCATCCCGACACAGACGTCGTGGTCGTCGCCCTCCCGAACTTCCTCCACGAGGAGGCCATCACCCTCGCGGCGAGCGCCGGCAAGGCCGTCCTGTGCACCAAGCCGCTCGCCCGCGATGCCGCCGAGGCCAAGCGTCTCCTCGACACGGTCGAGCAGGCAGGCGTGTTCGCGGGATACCTGGAGGACCTCGTCTACACACCGAAGACCCTCAAGGCAGTCGCCGCCGTTCAGTCGGGTGCGATCGGTGACGTGACGTGGGTGCGATCGCGCGAGACTCACCCCGGCCCGCACAGCGCCTGGTTCTGGGATGCGGACAAGGCTGGTGGCGGAGCGATCGTGGACCTCGGCTGCCACTGCATCGAGATCATCCGCAACTTCGTCGGCAAGGGCAACCGGCCCGTCGAGGTCATGGCCTGGGCGGACACTCTCGTGCACCCCATCAAGGGCGAGGACAACGCGGTCGTGCTCGTGCGTTTCGAGTCCGGTGCGCTCGGCCAGTTCGAGGTGAGCTGGACGTTCCGCGGCGGAATGGACCTGCGCGACGAAGTGGCGGGCACCGAGGGAACGATCTGGATGAACCACTTCCTCCGCACCGGATACGAGATGTACACGACCGGCGGTGGCGACGGCTACGTCGCCGAGAAGCTCGAGTCGACGGAAGGCTGGCTCTTCCCGGTGGGCGACGAGGTCGCCGAACTCGGTTACGTCGACATGTTCACGGACATGTTCGACGCAATGGATTCGGGCCTGGATCCCCAGGAGACGTTCTACGACGGCTACGTCGTGAACGCGATCATGGATGCCGCGTACCGCTCGGCTGAGACCAGGAACTGGGAACCGGTCGATGTCGAGTGGCGGGGCGGGGAGACGCCGCGCATCGCGAAGAACGTCTCATACCACGACGGGCACCCGATCGTGAAGGCAGAGGTTCTGCCGGACGGCCGGTCGAAGCTGATCCTTGCCGACAAGGACACCGGATCCATCTTCGACATCGTCACGGAGGCATGACCTGAACGTCGTCGTCTACCCCGGCAACGAGTACGCCGACGCCGTCGCCGGGCACCTGATCGACGCGGTGCGGTCGAACCCGGCTGCCCGGATCGTCCTCCCGACGGGACGGACACCCGAGCCGGTCTACCGCTCGTTCGCCGATCGAGGTGGAAGCCTCGCCTCTGCCACGATCATGCTGCTCGACGAGTTCGGCCTCCCCCCGAGGTCCCTCGCACGTTGCGACAACATGCTCCAGCGAGACCTGCTCGATCGACTCGACAATCCTCCCGCACGCCTCCTCACATGGAACACCGCCGCCGAGGATCTCGATGCCATGTGCGCCGACATGGACGTCGAGGCGAAGCGGGGTATCGACCTCGTGATCCTCGGCATCGGGGGGAACGGGCACCTCGGCATCAACGAACCGGGGACACCGTCCGACGCTCCTTCGCGGGTGGTCGACCTGCACGCGGAGACGGCCGCTGCGACGTCCCGCTACGGTGCGGAGACGGCACCGGCGTGGGGCGTCACGCTCGGTCTCGGGCCGATCCTCGGTGCATCAGCCGTGTGGCTGCTTGCGACCGGTGCCCACAAGGCGGCGATCGTTCGCTCCGCCCTCGAAGGCCCGATCGGTTCGGAGGTCCCTGCGTCGTACGTTCGTCGGCACAAGAACGCACTTGTCTTCCTCGACGAGGCCGCTGCGTCGGATCTGTGATCTGTCATCTGTGATCGACGCACTCAGTTCGGGTCGCCGTCGAGTGCCTCGGTGATCCAGGACACGAGATCCGACTCCGAGAGGAGGATTGCGTCCGGCTCGTGCGGTTCGAGGATCGAGGGGTCCGCACCGGGCTTCCACGCCGCACCG
>CAZYGP010000202.1:0-4066 GCA_964647265.1 uncultured Acidimicrobiaceae bacterium
TGAGCCTTCCCCACGATGCATATCGGGGTGGACCCTCGAACTCGAGGTCGTAGTCTGTCGGGTCGAACGCCGCGGCTGCAACGGGATCACCGTGCCGAGGGATCAGGAACCCGACCTGGCCGATGGCGAAGATCGCAGCACCGATCGCAGCGATCCAGAGGAACAGCGCCGAGCTGTCAGCCGTCACCTTCCACGCATCCCCTGCGTTCACGAACCCCTGGCTTGCTGGTCCCGCCGCCCAACTGAAACCCACGACCACCCCGCCGACGAGGAGGCCCGCAGTTGTCGCGAGGAGGCCGAGCGTCGAGAGGACGAAGTGGACGGACGGGCCACCGGTGTGACCACCGCGAAGGATCGATGCCGTTGCGAAGACCGCGAACGAACCGCCGCCGAGGACGATCAGGGCATCGAGGCCGCCGACCCACGGCGAGAACCCGACGACGCCGCTCGTCGCACGCCAGGCCGTGAGGAGCAACACGACGGTCGCCAGGACGAGCGCCAGGGATGCGATCACGGCGTAGCGCAGCGATGCGCGGTCGGTGATGGCCGAGACCCGGCCCGTGATCATCAAGCCGAGGTCTGCTGCGATCGTCAGGGCGGGTATCAGTGATGCGATTGCGAATGCGACGGCAAGCGTCTCGTACCAATCCGGTGTCGGGGAGAAGATGAACCGCACGGCTGCGAGATTCGCCCACACCAGGGTCAACGACCAGAAGCCAAGCGTCGAAAGGGGGCGAGGAGCGGTCGGATCGGTACCGGTCAAGGACGTGAAGGCGTGGTACAACAATCCGACGGAGGCGGTGACGAAGAACAGCCCCGTCATCCCCGCGCTCGCGAATGCCATCTGGATGGATCCCGCGATCCCGTCGGACATGGGGATGATGGCGACGAGACCGGACAACGCCAGCCAAACGGGAGCGGCCGTGAGGTACCAGCCGGTCGCGCCGAGCGAGTCACGCGCCGTTCGGGCCGTGCCCACGACGGCGACCGCGGCCAGCAGGTAGCCGATGGCCAGGATCGCCCTCGCCCACAGGGGCGCTGCGATCCCGGTGATGCCGGAGTTCATTCCCATCAGGACTCCCACGGCAGCGCCGAGTGCTCCCGCAGCGATGACTACGAGGGATGCGAGCGCGATGACCGGTCGCCGGATCTCGGAGCCCGCCACCCTGGCCAGGGCGAGGTAGGAGCAGCCGAGGAGACCGATGGTGAGCCACCCATCGGAGAGGAGGATGCGTGCTGCGGGGGCGAGGCGCCCGTAGGTGGTGATTGCGCTGCCTGCGAGCAGATCGGGGAGCACGAGCTGCAGCGCGGCCACCGCTGCGATCAGGGACCCGACGATGAGGAAGATCGAGGCGACGGTCACATGGGTGCGAGTGACGCCTGTGCCGGGGGGAGGGCCGGATGCCTGGTCCGGATGGTTCGATGCGGTTTCGGCGGTCACGCTTTCGGCGTCCTCCTGTGCGTGCTGACAGCGCTGCCCATGGGATGGCTGGCGAAACTCTAGCCGCGGACAGGTCCGCAACCCGCATCGGTTGGCGTGTCGGCCGCCAACGGACCACAATCGGGGAATCGGTTCGCCCGGGACCCTTCGAGGTGCACCCGCGTGAGTTCTCGGGCACCGTAAACTGCCGACACTCGGACAGGGACATACGTGACCGAACGGAAGCAACTCATCGCTGGGTTTGATCCTGGTGGGCATCGTCGTCGCGATCGTCGGCTCGTTCCTGGTCCACACGGCGGAGGCTGATGAGTTCAACGAGTTCGGCCAGGAGATCTACGCGAACTTCCCCAGGGGATGGGTATACGCCACGATCGCGCAGATGATCGCCCTCGGCGGCGTGCTGATGGCGATGGCAGGTGCTGCGTTCGGCTTCATCTACCGTCGGACCCTCACATGGGCTCGAGCGATGCTCGGAGCCCTCCTGTTCACCGGACTCATGTTCATCCTGTTCGCGATCATCCCGAATCAGATGCTCACGCTGTTCCAGTCGACCCTCGAGTGGACACAGGTCAAGATCTTCGTCACGATCCCGCCATTCCTCGTCCTCGGCAACGAGATCTCGATCTCGTATGCGGCGTTGAAGGACATGATCGTCGCCGGGTACGTCACCACTCTCCTCATCGTGTTGCCGGTCGTCATGTACCAGTGGCAGGAGCGGGCGAAGCGATCCGATGTGCCGAAGCCGGAACCCGTGTCGAACTACGGGCGCCCGATGCGGACGGTGAAGTGATGGCCAAGGAAGCGTGGCTCGAGACACCTCCGATGCGGGACGACTACCAGCTCGCGATCGTCGACACGTCCTATGTCCAGGCAGGCGTCAAGCCGAAGACGTTCATCCACATCAACGAGGCCGAGTGCATCCTGTGTGCAGGCTGCGTCGACATCTGCCCGTGGAAGTGCATCCACTTCCTCTCCACGGACATCATCTCGGAGACGTTCGGCGTCGACAACCCTGCCGACAACGAGGAGAACGGGGCGATCTTCGTGATCGACGACACCGAGTGCACACGCTGCAAGCTGTGCGTCGACCGGTGCCCGACGAACGTGATCACCATCGGGAAGTTCGCGGGCTCTCTCGCCGACCTCGGTTCGCAGTACGAAACCGCACCGTGGGAGTACGACACGGGTGAGCGTGACGAGAAGAACGGCGTCAGCTACGGGACGCGCTGGTGACGGACATGGAGAGAGAACGTGGCTGACGGGAACGGGAGAACAGGGCTCAAGGAAGCCGTGAGCGGGCTGGGTGACCATGTCCGGAACTCCCAGGTGTGGACGTCCATATTCCGACCGGGCTCGTCGATGCGTGCCGACAGCGGGGACTCGCCCCGAAACCGCGCCTATGTCGTGATGAACAACGTCCTCTACCACCTCCACCCGGTGAAGGTGAAGCGCCACGGTGTCAAGCTCTCGTATACGATGTGCCTCGGTGGCCTGAGCTTCTTCCTCTTCATCCTCCTCACGATCACGGGCATCTTCCTGATGTTCTACTACCGGCCGACGTCGCCCCAGGCCTACTTCGACCTCCAGGCGCTCGCGACGGACGTCGCTTTCGGCCAGCTCGTGCGCAACATGCATCGGTGGGGAGCTCACGTGATGGTGCTCACGGTCTTCCTCCACATGTCGCGGGTCTTCTACCACGGTGCGTACAAGCCGCCCCGTGAGTTCAACTGGGTCGTCGGCATCATCCTGCTCCTCCTCACGCTGCTCCTCTCGTTCACCGGGTACCTCCTCCCGTGGGACCAGCTGGCACTGTGGGCGGTGACGGTCGGAGGGAACATGGCCGCGTACACGCCGGTGTTCGGTGAACAGGTGACGTTCGCTCTCGTCGGCGGCGTCCAGATCACCGCGGACACGTTGCTGAGGTTCTACGTGCTCCACGTCTTGTTCCTCCCCTTCATCATCACGATCTTCATGGCCGTGCACTTCTGGCGAGTCCGCAAGGACGGCGGAATCTCGGGACCCCTCTAAGGAGCTTGCGTGGCAGAACTACCAGAACATCTGAAGCGCAGGGCAGCCGAGGCGAGGGCGAAGGCCGCCGGCATCAGCGTCGAGGAGGCCATGGCAGCCATGGACGGCGAGAGCGCTTCCGCGCCGGCAGCCTCGGCACCTGCATCCCCCTCCCGGGCAGGCAACGGGGGCGGACGCGATCTCGATGCAGAGTCTGCTCGCTACGGCGTACCGCGACCGCTTCTCTCACGAGCCATGATGGCGAGGGCGAAGGCGGATGGGACAGGCGTACCTGCCCTCGTCGGCGCCGGAGCACCCGCCGCCACGGCGGCGGCCTCGACCGCTGCACCGGCTGCAGGTTCCGGAGCGATGAGCCAGGCACCATCAGCGCCCGCCCCCCAGGGCCCGCCGCCCGGTGTCCGCACACAGCGGCTCCTCACTGTCGTCAAGGCCGGTGCCATCCAGGGGACGACGAAGGAACCGGCGGACAAGGTCAACGTCTGGCCACACCTGCTCGCCATCGAGTTCGTAGCGCTGCTCGGCATGCTCGCCTTCCTGACGCTGCTCTCGGCGTTCGTCGACGCCCCCCTCCTCGAGTTCGCGAACTTCAACCAGCAG
>CAZYGP010000203.1:0-4051 GCA_964647265.1 uncultured Acidimicrobiaceae bacterium
TCTACAAGCCCGGCAACGTGAAGCTGCGGCCTGACGTCCTGCGTGACGGGCAGGCCGCCATCGCCGATGCCCACGGTGCCGATGCCTCCTTCGACTACGTGTTCCACGGCGGATCCGGATCGGAGATCCAGGACATCCACGACGCCATCGACTACGGCGTCATCAAGATGAACATCGACACGGACAACCAGTACACGTTCACCCGCCCGATAGCCGACCACATGCTCACCAACTATGAGGGAGTCCTGAAAGTCGACGGCGAGGTCGGCGACAAGAAGGTGTACGACCCGCGGTCGTACCTCGGCAAGGCAGAGGCCTCGATGGCGGGTGGAGTCACGGATGCGTGTGCCACCCTCCGCTCGGCCGGACGGAGCCTGCTCTCGTAGGGAGACCAGGGTCACAGCGCCAGGGCGTTCGGTGAGGCGAAACCGGGGAGCGAATTCGTTAGTCCCGTGGTGTACAATTAGGGGCGCCTGAAGAATTTCGCTTCAAAAGGTGAGCCATGGCTAATCCTGCGAGGGCCGCCCGAACGCTCGGTGATGCCCTGATCGGTGAGACGGTGTCGATAGCCGGCTTCGCCGACCCGATGCCGGCGCGGCGGCTCATCTCCCTCGGTCTCGTGCCGGGGGCCTCGATCACCGTCGTGCGCCGAGCTCCCCTCGGTGATCCGACCGAGTACGCCGTGAGGGGAAGCCGCATCGCGATCCGCCGATCCGAGGCCGCCACCCTCCTGATCGTCGACCCATGAGTGCCCCGGAGCCCACACCCGATCTCCTCGTCGGACTCGTCGGGAACCCGAACACGGGGAAGTCGTCGATCTTCAACGCCCTGACGGGATTCCATCAGCACGTCGCGAACTGGCCGGGAAAGACGGTCGAAGTCGCCCATGGCGACGTGGACGTGGCAGGAGTTCGTGTCCGTCTCGTCGACCTGCCAGGCACGTACAGCCTCGACGGCTCATCACCCGAGGAGGAGATCACCCGCAACTACCTCGTGTCCGGCGAGCCGGATGCCGTGGTGATCGTGGTCGACGCGACGAACCTCGAACGGAACCTGTATGTCACTGTCCAGGTCCTCGAGATCGGCCTTCCCGCCGTCATCGCGCTCACGATGGTCGACGTGGCGACGTCCCGTGGCCTCGAGGTGGATGCGGAGGTCCTTGCTGACCGTCTCGGTGTCCCTGTCGTCCCGACAGCTGCGCGCCACAGGAAGGGGATCGGTGAGTTGCTCGACGTCCTCATCCCGCTCGCCCTCACGGACTCGGTCACATGATGCTTCACGTTGACTACGGGACCCGAATCGAGGCGGCCATCACCCAACTCGAGGAGGTGATCGGGGAGGATGAGGCGCTGACCGTCCACTACCCGGCGCGATGGCTCGCCGTCAGTCTCCTCGCACGTGACCGGAGCATCGATGAGGACATCAGCGCGTCCTCGTCGGCACCGAGGATCCTGGAACTGCGGGACACCCTCGAACGCGGTCTCGGCAGCGGGGGTATCGACGTCGCCTTGATCGTTGCAGGGAAGCGGTACGACGTCGCGCATGACACCACCGTCGCTGCAACCGTCGCCGGAGCCACCGATGCACGCTCCACGACCGACCGGATCGACGGAATCGTGACGAGCCGATGGCTGGGCATCCCCATATTCCTCGCCCTGATGTGGTTCGTGTTCAAGCTCATCACCGACATTTCCGGCGCATTCCTCGAGTGGGTTGACAGCGCTGTTTCGGGTCCCATCAGTGGGCTGGCGATGGCGTTGCTCGATGCGCTCGGGCTCGGAGGGAGTTGGGTCGAGAGCCTCGTGATCGATGGGGTCATCGCCGGGGTCGGAGCCGTGCTGGTGTTCGTGCCCGTGCTCGCGTCCCTCTACTTCGCTCTCGCCGTGCTCGAGGACACTGGCTACATGGCTCGAGCTGCCTTCGTCATGGACCGCGTCATGCGTGGTATCGGCCTCCCGGGGACCAGCTTTCTCCCGATGCTGGTCGGGTTCGGCTGCACCGTTCCGGCCGTCTATGCGACTCGCACACTCGAACGAAGGAGGGACCGGATCGTCACGGCGCTCATCGTTCCGTTCATGAGCTGTGGCGCACGGCTCCCCGTGTACGTTCTCCTCGCCACCGTCTTCTTCCCTGACCATGGAGGGCGCGTCGTGTTTGCGATGTACCTCCTCGGCATCACCGTTGCCCTGGTCGTCGGTGTCGTCCTCCGTTCGACGGTGCTACCCGTGACCGGGTCCACCGCCGCCATCATGGAGCTACCCCCCTTCCGTGCACCGACCCCTCGATCGCTCTGGCTCCAGACGAGACTCAGGACCATGGCGTTCCTGTCAGGAGCAGGGACCACCATCTTCGCAACCATGATCGTCGTGTGGTTCCTCATGGCGGTGCCGGCATCAGGAGATGGAGTCTTCGCAGACACGGACATCGACGAATCCGTCTTCGCAGCTGTCGCGGGTGCGGTCTCACCCGTGTTCGAGCCGGCGGGGTTCGGCTCATGGGAAGCGACGGGATCGCTGATGTCGGGCCTCGTCGCGAAGGAGGTCGTGATCGGAACGATGGCTCAGACCTACGGGATCAGCGAGGACGACGAGATCGAGAGCACGCCTCCGGTACGCGCAATCCTCGAGATCGGCAGCGGATTCGCCCGCGCAACCATCGAGTCGATCCGGGCCATCCCCGCCGTCATCGGCATCGACCTGGCCGCCTCTGATGAGAGCACTGAGTCGTCGACCCTGGTCGCCTCGGTTCGGTCGAGCTTCGAGGAATCGAGTGGTGGCCACGGAGCGGCTGCGGGACTGGCATTCATGGTGTTCGTCCTCCTGTACACACCGTGCATCGCCGCTGCGGCGGCCATCCGTCACGAAGTAGGCACCCGATGGATGTGGTCGAGCGTCATCGGTCAGACCACCCTCGCCTGGGTAATGGCGGTGGTCGTGTTCCAGGGCGCGCTCCTGGTGGGCCTGTGATGACGATCCTCGACCGCCTCATGACCGAGGTGCACGACGCCAGAGACTCGGTGTCCTCGAACGAGCTGGCGCACCGACTCGGCGTGACGGCGTCCGCCCTCGATGGCATGATCGAGGTGCTGACGGCAAGGGGTCATCTGATCGTCGATTCGCCTCCGTTTGGCGACGGCACGCCATCCTGTGTGGGCACTGCATGCACAGCGGTATGCCCCGGATTCGAAGGGTGCCCATTCGTAGCCGCGGTGCCGCAACGACGCAGACTCGTCCCACGGAACGCCCTCGGTTCGACGCGGAGCACCCTCACCGCCGACGAGCGAAGAACTCCGTGAGGATGGACCGACATTCGTCTGCGAGGACGCCCGCCTCGAGATCGATGAAGTGATTCAGTCGTTCGTCCTGCGGGATGTTGAAGAGTGACCAGGCAGCGCCGGCCTTGAGATCTGTTGCTCCGTAGACGATTCGCTCGAGGCGCGCCCATACGCCTGCCATCGCGCACATAGCGCACGGTTCCAGGGTCACGACCAGCGTGTGCCCGTCGAGGCGCCAGGTTCCCAGATCGCGACTCCGGGCCGCGATGACGAGCATCTCGGCGTGGGCGGTCGCGTCACCGAGCTCCTCACGCCGATTGTGCGCTCTTGCGACGATCGAACCGGTCTCGTCAACCAGCACGGCGCCGATCGGAACGTCACCGTGTTCGGTGGCGCTGCGCGCCTCATCGAGCGCCTCGCGCATCGCTTCGGTCCAGGTCAATACCCGGCCTCCTCTTTCTACAATGGTCAGCCTACGGAGGGATCGCATAGTCTGGCCTAGTGCGCACGCCTGGAAAGCGTGTATGCGGAAACGCATCGAGGGTTCAAATCCCTCTCCCTCCGCAACTGCTGGTGCTGCGTCAAGAGAGTCCGCGTCGCAGACAGTTCCGCGTAGCCAGTGTGCGTCTGCGGTGAGGTAGGCACCGAGCCGTGCGGACGCAGGTGCGAAGTGCTCCTTCGATGAGGCTCTCGGGTTCAAATCCCTCTCCCTCCGCGACTGTTGGTGCTGCGTCAAGAGAGTCCGCGTCGCAGACAGTTCCGCGTAGCCAGTGTGCG
>CAZYGP010000204.1:0-4022 GCA_964647265.1 uncultured Acidimicrobiaceae bacterium
GGAGCACGACGTCCGACTCCACACACCCACCGCTGACCGAACCGGAGACATCACCCTTCGATGAAACGAGGAGTCTTGAGCCCGCAGGGCGAGGCGCGGATCCGGTCACGTCCACGACCGTGGCGACCGCGACCTGCTTGCCAGCGGCGGCCCAGGCCTCGTAGATCTCCAGGTCTTCCTTCAATGTCACAAGAGCCCCCTGAGGCAGTGATGCTGCTCACCTATACGATGGTTTACGCCTATCG
Source organism: uncultured Acidimicrobiaceae bacterium (assembly GCA_964647265.1). Classification (GTDB taxonomy): domain Bacteria; phylum Actinomycetota; class Acidimicrobiia; order Spongiisociales; family UBA5794; genus SZUA-442. The sequence continues at coordinate 246 of CAZYGP010000204.1, forward strand.
ATGCTGCATCGCAGTGACTGTTTCACCAAGCATCTGCACCGAGGACGCCTCCACAAACGAAAGATACCCAGGCGGGATCGGTGACTCAGCCCGCAACCGGGCTGAGGATTCATGTCGTCTGTCTCCGGTGGAGCTGAGGGGATTCGAACCCCTGACCCCTTGACTGCCAGTCAAGTGCTCTGCCAGGCTGAGCTACAGCCCCCTGCGGGACGCCGATTGTATCAAGCGTCGATGTTTGACGGACTCCGCTCGAAGTCGATCATGGGGGCGTCGGCCCACAGGCGTTCGAGTTCGTAGTAGGCGCGGGTGGGACGGTCGAACACGTGGATGACGACATCGCCGTAGTCGAGGAGCACCCACTCACCGTGATCGACACCCTCACGTCGCAGCGGTCGCCGCCCGAGGACCTTCAATGCCTCCTCGGCCTCGTCGACGAGGGTGCGGACGTGCCGATTGGAGGTCCCCGACGCCACGACGAACACGTCGGTGACGACGAGGAGGCTGGAGAGGTCGAGGAGGAGGATGTCCTCGCCGTTCTTGTCGTCGATCGCTACGGCCGCGGCTCTGGCGGCTTCGATGGCGTCAGGTGTCGCCGTTGGTCTCGACTTGATCATTCGCACGGCATGATAGGGCGTCGGAAACCGCCCATGCCCACCTCAGCGGTAGAGGGCATTCGCGACGATGTACTCGGCGACGGCATCGTGGACGAGGTACCGGGGAGAGAACCCCGAAGCGACGTGTTCGCGGATCTCTGATGCGGAGAGGTCGATCGTCGGCATGGACAGCGCCCTGAGTCTTCCGGGAACCGTTGCGATCACCTCATCGATGTCGATCCCCGGACGAGGGATGACGGCGATCTCGACGATGTCGAGGAGGTCCTCGCTGCGGTCCCACGTAGGGATTGACGCCGCCGCGTCGGCACCGAGGATCAGGACCACGTCATCGCCGAAGTGGCGGATCGTGTCGATCGTGTACGACGGTCCCGGCCTGTCGATCTCGACGGTGTCGACGACGAACCGGTCGTCGTCCGCTGCGGCGAGACGCGTCATCGCGAGGCGGTGCCCGGCGCTCGTGACGGGTCGACCGGCCTTCTGCCACGGCTCACCGGCAGGGATGAACCGTACGTTGGCGATCGGGAGCTGATCGAGTGCGGCGCTCGCGACGGCGAGATGCCCCATGTGGGGTGGATCGAAGGTACCGCCGAAGAGCCCGAGCACGCGCGGGAGCATAGGTGTGCGTGTCGGTGCTCAGCCACAGCGCCCCAGTCGGGAACCATGTACAGCGGTGAAGCACCATCGGGTCGATGTAGGTGTCGGCGAAGCGCAGCGAGAGATGGAATGCCTCCCTCGCGTCATGGACCGCCGAGGTCCCGATCACCTGGCCGGCGCGGATGACGTCCCCGGCTCCAACGCGGATCGATCCGAGGTACGAGTAGCTCGAGCGAATGCCACCGCCGTGGTCGATGGTGACCGTGGTATTGGCGACCACCCGGCCGGAGAACGACACGGTTCCGGCGCCGATCGCCGGGACGCCCAACCCGACGGGTGAGGCGATGTCGACACCCCAGTGCCCCGCCCAACGACCCACAGGCTCGAACCGCCGCACGACCGATGACGGATCGGGCCCGATGAGCCCATGGCATCCGACCGGAGGCAGAACGGCGATGCTGATGACGGCGATGGCGGCGCGAAGCACTGGTCACCCGGCCCGCCGCCGCACGGTGAACGTATCAGCTGGGTTCGGACACGCCAAGGGGTTCGGGATCGCGGTCGCCTTCGAGGGCCTCGAGGACGACGCGCCGCAGGTCCGATGGGAGGAACGGCTTGACGAGGTAGCTCGCCACGTTGCCTGCGCGACCCCGTTCAATGTCCTCGACATCGTCATATCCGCTGAGGACGATGACGTCGAGACCGTCGAGGGACGGGGACTCGCGGACATAATCGAGGACGTCCCATCCGGACATGTCAGGGAGCCCGAGATCGAGGATCAGGAGATCGGGTGCCTGGGAGTCGAGGACCGCCTGCGCCTCAGCTCCGGACCCAGCGGTGACAACCTCGAGGTCGAGCTCCCCGAGGGATACCTCGACGAGTCGACGCATGACATGGCTGTCGTCGACGGCTAGTACACGGTTCACTGGCATTCCCCCATGGAAGATGTGCGTGGTTCCCTGTCTGTATCGACACACCGGGCGGCCGACTTGACCTTCACGATCGCGAAACGGTGGGGAGCGCGGCACGTTCTACGAACCGCTCCAGTTCACGCAGGGTGCGTACGGACTCCACCCTGTCACACGAGTCGCGGTAGCTCCCGAGGACGGAGTCACCGGTGTCCCAGAATCGCTCCGGTTCGGGGTTGAGCCAGAAGGTCGCCCTCGCCTTGCGCGTCATCGTTGCAAGGTGCTGCATACCCGTCGGCCGGTAGTTGTTCCTGGCGTCGCCGGTGATGATCAGCGTGGTTCGGGCGGTGATCGCGTCGAGATGGTGCTCGACCATCTCGGCGAACGACGTCCCGTAATCGGAGTGCCCGTCGCGCCGAACGAGGTCCGCCCTCGTGGACATATCCACGAGGGCGTCGGCGAATCTCGTCCCTGATGAGAAGTAATCGGTCACCTCATCGAGGCCGTCGATGAAGGCGAACGCCCGCACACGCCGGAGCTCCGTCGAGATCGCGTATGTGAGCTGGAGCGTGAAGCGGGCGAAGGTGGCCATCGATCCCGACACGTCGCACAGGATCACGATCTCGGGTTTCGCGATCCTCGGGGGCTTGAACCTCGGGTCGATGAGGACGCCTCCGTGTCCGAGTGATCGCCGGATCGTGCGTCGCACATCGAGCCGCCCCTTGCGGCCGTGCCGTCGCCGCTGCGAGAGCCTGGTTGCCAGCTTGCGGGCGAGGGGGCCGACGACCCGTTCGATCTGCTCGATCTCGAGCCGGGTTGCGTGCATGAGGTCGATGTCCTCGAGAAGCGGGAGCCTGCGGCTGACCGCGACGTCGTGGGCCCCACGGTCGGCGACGAGCCTCGCAGTCACCTCCGAGTCGACCTGTCCACGCAGTGCCTCGATCATTCGCTCCACACGGTCGCGGACGAGCGCCTCGTCGAAGTCCGATGTCCCAGACGGGGTGGCGAGCGCCGTCAGCAGGCGTGCGAGGAGGTCGTCCGCGTCGAGCTGGCGCATCACACGGTACGTGTAGTACCGACCACCCACCGGCCTGCCGGGCTGCATGCCCGCGAACCGATCAACCGCCGTCCCGACGATCCTGCGGAGGGTGGCTCGGTCATCGTCGAGCAGGGCCCTGACGACGGAATCCCGGAGATCGCCGATGCCTTCCTCGGAGTCCTCCGGCGTCCCATCGAGCAGGGAGATCGTGCCGGTACCCCCGAAGTAGACATCGAAGGCGGCATCGAATGCGTGGTAGTGGTTGGCATCCTTCACGAGAGTCGCTCCGAGCGTTGCCCTCAGGTTCTCGCGATCTGCGAGGTCCGTGTGCACGAGGGCGTCGGCCGCGTCGAAGGTCTCCACCATCGATACCGGTATCCCGATCTCCCTGAGCTCCTCGACGAACGAGGTGAGAACGGAGTTCACCCGGCCGGCGTCTCTCCTGCGACGGGAAGCGAGAGCTCCTTCGCCGCCGCATCGATGTCTGCCTGGTACTTGAGGAGGACGTGCAGGGTGTCGGATGTGGCGTGGTCATCCAGTTCGGCGATGCCGAGGGCGAGCAGCGTCCGCGCCCAGTCGATCGACTCGGAGACGGACGGCGGCTTCCTCAGGCTCTGACCCC
>CAZYGP010000205.1:0-3971 GCA_964647265.1 uncultured Acidimicrobiaceae bacterium
AGTACCTGCGGGTTGCGGTCCGTGGCTCCGTAGGACCGCTCGATGATGTCGCCGCCGGGGAGTGTGAGTTGGTCCTTCGGTATCCCGTGTGCCGTGAATCCGAGCAGCTCGTCGGCTTCCGCGCCGAGCATGGCGGCGATGTCCATGGTTCCCTCCGTCGTTGGTCCTCATCCGATTATCGCGCCGGACGTGGCCAACGACGAGCCGGAACCCCCCGGTCGGCGGTGTCGCGAAAAGTACCCGGTGTCGCGAAAAGCCTCCCGCTGCTGGGCTGGGAATCTGTCACACCCGTCCGCTACAAATACCGGACGCACCGAGATGGCCCCCGACATCCGTCCGATACAGGGAGTATTTGACGAGTGCCATCGATGTAATTACACTCGTGCAACCACGCAACATCTAGGGGCCAGAGCGTTCCGACGACCCATCATGTTGTGGTTGTGGGCAAATTTGTGGATAAGTACCTGACGGCGCAAGTGACGCCAAGGCCTTGGGAGGGCGACGATGACAGATGGTCTGCGGATCGAGCGACGGTTCACCACGGAGGGCACGAGCCCGTACGACACCGTCGAATGGTCGAGGCGCGACTCGAGGATCACGAATCCGGACGGCTCGATCGTCTTCGAGATGACCGACGCAGAGGTTCCCGCGTCGTGGTCGCAGGTGGCGGCGGACATCATGGTCTCGAAGTACTTCCGCAAGGCCGGTGTCCCCCAGGTCGACGACCAGGGCAACCCGATCGTCGACGACGAGGGCCGACCGGCGCTCGGCCCCGAGCGATCCGCGCGCCAGGTGATCGACCGCCTCGCCGGCACATGGCGTTGGTGGGGTGAGGAGCACGGCTACTTCGCTTCATCGGCCGATGCCGATGTCTTCGAGGACGAGCTCGCCTACATGCTCGTGCATCAGATGGCGGCACCGAACTCCCCGCAGTGGTTCAACACGGGTCTCCACCATCGCTACGGGATCTCGGGCCCCGAGCAGGGCTTCTGGTACGTCGACCCGGAGACCGGCGAGCTCGGGTCCTCCCCCGACTCGTACAGCCGTCCCGCTCCCCACGCCTGCTTCATCCAGTCCGTGGACGACGACCTCGTCAACGCCGGCGGCATCATGGATCTCTGGATCCGCGAAGCTCGGCTGTTCAAGTTCGGGTCCGGCACGGGCACGAACTTCTCGAACATCCGTGCCGAGGGCGAGCCGCTCTCGGGTGGCGGGAAGTCCTCCGGGCTCATGTCCTTCCTCAAGGTGGGCGACCGCGCAGCGGGCGCCATCAAGTCGGGAGGGACGACCCGCCGTGCAGCGAAGATGGTGATCCTCGACGTCGACCACCCCGACATCGAGACGTTCGTCAAGTGGAAGGCCGAGGAGGAGAAGAAGGTCCACGCCATGGTCGCAGCCGGTTACTCGGCGGACTTCAACGGCGAGGCCTACGCGACCGTGTCGGGTCAGAACTCGAACAACTCGGTCAGGATGAGCAACGACTTCGTCCAGGCGGTCCTCGACGACGCCGACTGGCATCTGAGGCGCCGAACCGACGGCGAGACGATGAGGACGGTCAGGGCCCGCGACCTCTGGCACCAGATCGCAGAAGCGGCTTGGGCATCGGCGGATCCCGGTGTCCAGTTCCACACGACGATCAACGAGTGGCACACCTCACCGGCAGGCGGTCAGATCCGTGCTTCGAATCCTTGCTCGGAATACATGTTCCTCGACAACACGGCGTGCAACCTCGCATCCCTCAACCTCGGGACGTTCTACAACGACGCCACCGGCGACTTCGACATCGATGCGTACCGGCACGCACTGAGGATCTGGACGATCGTCCTCGAGATCTCCGTGACCATGGCACAGTTCCCGTCGAAGGAGATCGCCCAGGGATCGTACGACTACCGCACCCTCGGTCTCGGCTACGCGAACCTCGGGTCGCTGCTGATGCGCATGGGCATCCCCTACGACTCCGACGAGGGCAGGGCGATCGCAGGCGCCCTCACGGCGATCCTGACGGGTGACGCGTATGCGACGTCCGCCGAGATGGCGGCCGTCGTCGGCCCCTTCCCGAAGTACGCGGACAACGCAACCTCGATGATGCGGGTGATGAAGAACCACCGGCGTGCCGCCTACGGTGCGGACCAGTTCGAGTTCGACGGGGTCAGCCACCGTGTCGTCGGCATCGACCAGGAGGTGTGCCCCGACGACCTCCTTGCAGCGGCGCACGAGTCGTGGGACACGGCGGTCGAGCTCGGGGCGAAGTACGGCTACCGGAATGCCCAGGCGACCGTGTTGGCGCCGACGGGGACGATCGGGCTCCTGATGGACTGTGACACGACGGGGGTCGAGCCCGACTTCGCCCTCGTGAAGTTCAAGAAGCTCGCCGGGGGCGGCTACTTCAAGATCGCCAACCAGTCGATCGCCCCCGCCCTTGCGAAGCTCGGGTACACGCCGAACCAGGTCAAGGAGACCATCGAGTACGTCGTGGGCACGATGAGCCTCGAGAACTCACCGCACATCAACACGCGGACGCTCCTCGCCAAGGGCTTCTCCAAGTTGGACATCGCCAAGGTCGAGGCGACGCTCCCCGGCGTGTTCGAGATCGGCTTCGCGTTCAACCAGTGGACGCTCGGCGTCGAGACGATGGAGCGGCTCGGATTCACCAGGGACCAGTACGACGGTCCCGGGTTCAACATGCTCAAGGCCCTGGGATTCTCGAACCACGAGATCGCCGAGGCCAACGATGCGATCTGCGGCCGACAGACGATCGAGGGAGCGCCCGCGCTCGCCGACGAACACCTCCCCGTGTTCGACACGGCCAACCGGAACGGGAGGATCGGCGAGAGGTTCATCCACCACACCGGCCACATCAGGATGATGGCTGCCGCCCAGCCGTTCATCTCGGGCGCGATCTCGAAGACGATCAACATGCCGAACGAGGCGACCGTCGAGGAGATCGAGGAGTCCTACCAGATGTCGTGGGAGCTCGGTCTCAAGGCGATGGCGCTGTACAGGGACGGCTCCAAGGCGTCACAGCCCCTGTCGTCGACGTCGGACGGCGGGTCCTCGGACGAGGAGGACGACGAGATCAGCGCGGCGATCGAGCGGGAGGTGGATGTCTTCTCCGGTGTCTACACGCCGGGCATCTCGCCGACTGCAGCGTATGCGAGCCTGCCCCGTCCCCGGTTCATGCTGCCGGCTCGCCGCAGCGGCTACACGCAGGAGGCCCGCATCGGCGGCCACAAAGTGTTCCTGCGCACGGGCGAGTACGAGGACGGGACCCTCGGTGAGGTGTTCCTCGACCTCGCAAAGGAGGGAGCGACCCTTCGCGGCATCCTCGGATGCTTCGCCATCGCCGTGAGCAAGGGGCTCCAGTACGGCGTCCCCCTCGAGGAGTACGTCGACACGTTCACCTTCCAGACGTTCGAGCCACGAGGCATGGTCGAGGGCCACCCGAACATCAAGATGGCGAACTCCATCGTCGACTACGTGTTCAGGGCACTCGGGGTCGAGTACCTCCATCGGGACGAGCTCGCCCAGGTGCCACCGGACCGTTCGAACAGCGACCTGCCGGAGCCCCCACAGGGCATGGCCGTCGACGCGGGACTCCAGCTCGACCTCACCGAGGCATCGATGGAGATCGACATCGACGACCAGGTCAAGGCTGCCGCCTTCGTCGACACGGAGACGCACTCATCGAACGGGCACGCCGCTGCCTCACCAGCCGCGAACGGCACATCGAACGGGAACGGAACACGGGCCCAGGCAGCCGCCCAACCATCCCGGTCGGCCGTAGCGACTGCCGATCCGCTTGCCGGTGTCCACTCGGCACATGAGGTGCAGACAGCTGCGATCCAGGCGGTCCTGGCGGACAAGATGGGCGACGCACCGCTGTGCGACACGTGCGGCCACATCACGGTCCGCAACGGCTCGTGCTACCGCTGCCTCAACTGCGGCGAATCGAAGGGCTGCAGCTGATGTGA
>CAZYGP010000206.1:0-3941 GCA_964647265.1 uncultured Acidimicrobiaceae bacterium
CGATGCTGTGGTGCTTCAGCCAGGCATCGAGGTCCGGATCCCCGTAGAACGCCGAGTGGACACTCTTGGTCACGAGGAGGTCGGGGGTGCCCGTGATGACATCCTTGAACTCGTTGCCCTTCCCGCCCGGGGCGAGCGGCGAGGATGGCTGCTTTGAGTTGTGCTTCACGAACACGACGGGCCAGTTCTGGTCTCGCCACGCCTTGATGAGGTTGAAGATGTTCATCTCGCAGTCGGGATTGTTCCGCGGACCCCAGAACGTGCCGTCGTCGAATCCCTTCTGGACGTCCACGACGATCAGAGCAGTACTGCCGTTCCAGTCAGCCACGTTCACCCCCGTTCAGCTACGTCGACCCATCGCGCTCCACTGGCGGCGACGAGACGGTCGAGCGCGACGGGATACACCGTATCGGGTGTTCCACCGGCCGACCACACCCAACGGTAGCGTCCGATGCTCGGGTCTGCGACAACCTCGAGGGGCTGGGTGTAGCCGAACGCCGGTGTCCCACCGGCGACGAACCCCGTCACGTCACGCACCGTCTCGAGGGGTGCAGGTCGAGCAGTGTGCCCACCGACGGCTTTCGCCAGCTTCGATTCGTCGACCCTGCGATCACCTGAGCAGATCACGACCACCGGCCGATCGTCGACGAGGAACACCAGTGATTTGGCGATTGCACCGAGTTCACACCCGACGGCCGCCGCCGCATCGCGTGATGTCTTCGTCCCCGCCGGATAGTGGACCATCGCAGCAGCGAGCCCCCGCTCGATGCCGGCTCGTACGACTGACTCGCTGCTGGGTCCGAGAGCGGCCCCGACGCGATGAATGCCCGACTCGGTCGCGACCCAGTCGACGGAGCGATCGTGACTCTCCGCGGGAACCCGGGCCACGAATGCCTGGTCGACCGCGATACCCACTCTCACGACACCGGGCGCGAGACGGTCGAGCAGGCGATCGTACATGCCTGCGCCGTGCCCGATCCGGAACCCTGCCCGATCGAAGACCAGTCCGGGGACGAGCACGACGTCGATCTCGTCGAGGTGGACGGGCACCGACTCACGCCGCGGCTCGCGGAATCCGAAGCGATGGGTGGCGAGGGAATCGGGATCCAGGTCGTGGACGGAGAGGCCACCGTCGGGTTCCGTCCGCGGCACCAGGGCGCGGCACCTCTCCCGGTCCGTCGCCTGCGCCACGTCCACCTCGTGGGGCATTGCCAGGTAGGTGAGAACCGCTCCGTGGATTGGCGCCCAGGCCGTGAGTCGTTCGACCACCCGTGAGCTCAGGGGCGAGCGCGGGATGTTCCTCGCCCACGACCGCCACTCGGCCTTTCCTGATGCCGGCCCTGGCATGTCGATGTGGATATCGCTTCCCGCAACCATGGCCGGCAACCCTACAGGACTTCCATGCCCGAACAGACCCGGTCGATCCAATGGCGATGCAGTGGCGATGCACCTTTCGATGCGCTGAGTGGTTCACGGGAATACCATCAGCCCATGGAGGCATGGGACGACGAACAACGAGTCCGCCCGATCCCGATCGAGGATCCCTTTCGCGGCGCGGATCCCCTCCAAGCCGATGGAGATCCCTGGTCGACACCGGATGGTCGGGCAGGCCGACGCTGGATTCCTTTCGCTGCTGCCATCGGTGCGATCGTGGTCATCACGGCGTCGGTCGCAGCCTTCGGAGCCCTCAGATACGAGGACGAACCGCCGACGGGCTTCGATGCGATCCAGTCGCCCGAGAACGCCACCGACGTCCCGACGACGACCGTTCCCGCCGCTCTGCGCCAACTCGATGAGCTCCTACCCGGCGTCTCTGTACGTCTGACCCTGATCGCCGAACGCGACGACACCCTCTGGGCGCTGCTATGGGATCCGTCGTTCCGCGAGCCCAAGGCCGTGTCCCTCGGGATCGAGTCGACGCCCACGTCACGACTCTCACGCGCCGAGTTCGATCGCTCAGGTCGCTTCGTGGCAGTCGAGGCGTGCGGGCACCGCACCTGCAATGTCTACGTGGGGTCGCCCAGCGACATGGGGGCCCAGCCTGCACTTGGAGGCATTCTCGGATTCACGTGGCACGCGTCCGAGGTCGGGCGGCTGTCGTGGATCGTTCCCGTCGCCGATGGCTACGCAGTCCGTACGGGCACGGTCGACCCCCTCACGATGAAGATCAAGGACGACGAAACCGCATTCGTCGTCCCCGAACCGGTCCGCCTCGTCCAGTGGGATGCCCTCGGCTTCGTCCTCGGAAGCATCATCAATGAACACGAGACGGCCGCCCACGGTCCCGACGGCGAGGCACTGTGGACCGTCTCCGGCTCCGCGTCGACAGGCACCGCAACCATCGTCGCCGTCCTCGATGAGGCGGCGGGGTGGGTCACCGTGGATCGAGCGACGGGAGTCCCGATCGAGGCCGTCGGTGGCCCAGCGAACGGCGCGGCGAACCAGTCTCTCGTCTTCGTCACGACGTCCGACAGCGCCGACCTCATCGCACGTCTGGACGCGGAGCGGACCGACGGCTCCTCCTCGCTCATGGTGATCGGCGGATCGATGGCAGCGGTCAGGGTCGTGACGATATCCCAGCAGTACGCACCCGTCGGGTTCACCGACGATGGTTCCTACTTCCTCCTCATCGGCCACGGTCGACGCGTTGTCTTCGTCGACTGGAGGCGAGGCGCCTCATACGAGGTGGTGGCGCCCGAGGGCTACGACATCCTCGGACTCGACCTCGGCTGACTTCACAGAAGCCGGGCGAGGTTCGGCGCCAGATCGCCCTTCGGCTCGACACGGATCGCGGTGAGCCCCAGCCAGGCGGAGAATCGCTCCAGCTCCGGGGCAAGTGCAGCTGCGACTACTCGGCGTTCGACCCCCGTCTCAGCGAAGGCCGACCGTACGAGGAGCGTTCCCGAGGCCCTTTCGGCCTTCAAGTCGACGCGAGCGACCAGGTCCCCGTCGAGGAGGAACGGGAGCACGTAGTACCCGTAGGTGCGGTCCTTCTCGGGAACGTAGATCTCGATGCGGTACCGGAAGTCGAAGAGCCGCTCCGCACGCGGACGACACCACACCACCGGATCGAAGGGACTGAGGAGTGTCGAAGCCGTGATCGATCTCGGCCGTCTCGCCTCCGGATCGAGATACACCGGCCCCCTCCAACCCGGCACGTGGACCTCGAGGATCTCCCGGGCATCGGCCAGCGCTGCGAGGATCGGGCGCGCGGTGGGCAGGTGGAGCCGGTAGTAGTCGGCGATGTCGCTCGCAGTCCCGATGCCGTGGTGGCGGACGGCCTCGCGCAGCAGCGTCCGATACGCCTCATCTTTCGACGGGCTGGGCGTGTTCAGCACCGCCGCTGGCAGCATCCGCTCGGGAATGTCGTAGAGGCGCATGAAGTTGCCCGTCCGCAGCGCGGTGACCTCCCCGCGATCGAACAGGTGCTCGAGGGCGACCTTCGCCGGCCCGTACCCCCACCAGGGTGTGTTGCGATGGCTCGGCCCATCGAGGTCGCTCACCGTCAAGGGACCCGAGTCGCGCACCTGCTCGAGCACTCGCTCGATGATCCCCGGATGCTCGGCGATGAAGGTGACCGCCCGGCTCCACGGCTTGATCGTCGCCATCTTCCACCGCCAGAGGGGCTGGCGATCCACGGGTAGGACGGCCGCTTCGTGGGCCCAGTACTCGAAGTGCTCCCCGCTCCGGTTGAGCCACGTGTCGAGGGCATCGCGGTCGTACGGCCCCAAACGGGAGTAGAACGGCATGTAGTGCGTCCGGACACACACGTTCACGGAGTCGAGTTGGACGAGCCCCAGGGTCCTCATGACCCGTCGGAAGTGGCGAACATCGACACGGCCCGTGACGGGTCCTCCCCCGAACCCCTGGGCACCGAGCGCGATACGGCGGGCAGCATCGACCGTCACCGTCCTCATGCGCTCGCCCCGGTCATCCGGTCT
>CAZYGP010000207.1:0-3931 GCA_964647265.1 uncultured Acidimicrobiaceae bacterium
TCGTACGTCTGGAGCGTCGCGACGAGGCGCGACACCACGGCATCGACCTCGGCAGGGTCGTAACCGTTCCGTTTGACGCGTCCGAAGCGGTGCGCGTCGGCGGCTGATGCGCTGATCATGTCTTCAACCTTCCCGATCATCCGCCCGCCATGGCACCTTCGTCACAAGCATACGACCCAGATGCGTTCGACCACGAGGTCGTCGTCCCAGCCAAATGACCATACGATCGGCAGGTTCGGTGCGCAAGGGGTTTCGCGAACCCGTAGAAACGTCCACGACCGAAGCCTACGCTGGAAGGCATGGATGACGTACGGGTCGACATCGACAAACCATGGCTGAGCGTTGCGGACATCTGCGAGTACATGGGGGTCTCGACGTTCGTCGTCACTTCCGTTCTTCGCTCGGGTGAGCTTCCCGCCGTGAAGTTCGGGAGGGAGTGGCGGGTCTCGAAGGATGACTTCGAGGTGTGGATCAACGAGCAGCGCAGGACTCGCGGCATCGATCGCGAGGATGCATCTGATCGCCGTTGACGACCGTAGAGGCTCCTGTCCTCCTGCCGGAGTCAGACACGACCATCGACCACGCGTCGTCGTGGGTCGTGATCGTCTGGGATGACCCTGTGAACCTCATGGACTACGTTGTGTTCGTCTTTCAGGAGCTGTTCGGATTCTCTGCGCGGAAGGCAAGGCGCCTCATGCTCCAGGTCCACAACGAGGGCAGGGCCGTTGTCTTCAACGGGACGAGGGACGAAGCCGAGCTCAATGTCCAGCGGCTCCACGCCTACGGGCTGTGGGCGACGATGGAGCAGTGAGGAGGTGTTCTCCGTTCGCGCTGGCCGGATCGTTGTGGACCTCTCGACAACGGACCGTGCCCTTCTCGCCGACATTCCCGAACTCCTCGCATCCGTCGGGGACGACGCGTCGGACCCGGCGTTCGACGTCCTGCATCGCGCTGGCTATACCGACGACGCCGAGGCATCTCTGGCGCTCGATCGACTCGTCTCGGGTGAACGGGAGATCGCACGCCGTGTCGACGTTCTTGTCCTCGGTGAGGTCGCGGCCGGGGCCCCGGAATTGACCCGCAACGAGGCGCTTTCGCTGGTGCGCGTCCTCAACGAGGCGAGGCTCGTCCTCGCGGCCCGTGCCGGTGCGTTCGACGAGGGCGCATCCTGGGAGGATCGCATCGGGACGGACCCTGCGCTGGCAGCCGTTGCATGGCTGTCCCACGTGCAGGGCATTCTCGTCAGGGCGATCCGCAACCTGCGGTGACTAGCCTTCCTCGCGATGTCCATCGTCGCTGCCATCCTCGCCGCCGATCGCAGTGAGGGATTTCCATCGTCGAAGTACCTCGCCGATGTGCGCGGCACGAAGCTGGTCGATCTGGTTGTCGCCGACGCGATGTCGTGGCCGGTCGACGAGGTCGTCGTGGTGCTCGGAGCCGACGATGACGACGTCGAGCGCGAGTCGAGCCTGTCCGAGGTCTCGGTCGTGGTGGATCCCTCGTGGGAGGAGGGTTCGGCCTCGCCGATTCGCGCCGTATTGGATATGGCATCTCGGGATCGGTCGGTGACGCACTGCATCCTCGCGCGTGGTGATCAACCCGGCGTCGATACGGGGATCGTCGGCGCACTCATCGACCGGGCCCTGGCGACTGAGGCCGAGGTCACCGTTCCGAAGTACCGATACACCCGTGGCTGGCCCGTCGTACTCGCACGATCCGTGTGGGACGTGTTCTTGGGTCAGGAAGGGTCGATCGACGTCCATGACGTCGTGGTCACTCACGCTCGATCCGTCGAGGAAGTCCACATCGATCACCTTGCACCGCGAATCGTCAGACGGGTCGATGACCTTCCCTCCCGACGTCGGTGAGTCGATATGCATCGGTCCTATGCACAGGAGTAGGCTCGGCATTCACTGAGGGCTGGTCAGAAGGAGTGGAGCCGATGGCGTCGATTGCGGCCATTCGTGCGATCGATCACCGGGACGCAACGAAGCTTCGCAAGGCACGCGTCCGAACGACGGAGGCCCTGCTGCAGCAGGCCGGTACCCGCTCGCAACGATCAGACCTCTCGGAACGAACCGGCATCCCAACCAGCGAATTGCTTCGCTGGGCGCATCAGGCGGACCTCATGCGCATCAATGGGATCGGTTCGGAGTACGCCGATCTCCTGGGTTCGGCGGGAGTCGATACCGTCAAGGCGCTCCGACGTCGCAACGCCGCGAACCTCATGACGCTGATGACCCAGGTGAACACGAAGCGGCGCACTGTGCAGCGACTCCCCACGATCGAGATGGTCCAGGGGTGGGTCGACACCGCGGTCGCCCTCGACTCGACGGTGGTGTCCTGATCTGTTCGGAATGACGAGGACCCGCACGAAAGTGCGGGCCCTCGTACTACAGGTCGGCGGTGGCTAAGCGGTCGTCTTGGTCGTCGCCTTGGTGGTCGACGCCTTCGGTGTCGCCGATGTCGCCTTCCTGGTGGCAGGCTTCGTGGCCACGGTCGTCCTGGTGGTCGACGCCTTCGGTGTCGCCTTCTTTGCGGCAGGCTTCTTCGTTGCGGGCTTGGTGGCCGTAGCTGCCTTCACCGCAGGCTTCTTGGCCGCCGGCTTCTTGGTCGCGGGTTTCACTGCGGCAGGCTTCGGTGCCGGTGCGGGCGCCGTCGCGGGGCGGAACGTGTCCTTCCACGTGCTGAGGACACCCTCCATCTGGTGACGGAGCTTTGCCACCTGATCCTGGATCTGGTCGACGTCGATCTTCTCGGTGACCGTATCGACGGTTGCCTGAGCGCGTTCGCCGACCTTCTTGTCCCCGACCTGGAACTCCTTCACGCGGACGAAGCCCTTGTGTGCGAGAACCCTCCCCTGGTCGATGATCTCCGTTGCCGTCTCGGTGAGCGTGGCGACAGCAGCTGTGCCGTATTCGCTGGCGCGAGACGTGGCGGTGTCGGTTGCCTCCTTGACCGTGTCGGTGGCAGCCGTCGAATAGCCGACGACCTTCCCGGCCGCGACCCCGGTGTACTCCTTCGCCTTGGTGGTGGCCGTCGTCGTGGTCTCGGCGACGTTGCCCGTAACCGTCTTCACGGCCTTCGTGGCCGTGTTCTTCGAGGTTTCGAGGTTCATTGTTCCTCCTTGTCGTGTGCGATGAAGGTCGTATAGATCTCCATCAGTGCTCTCTTCTGGTTCGCCGTCAGCCCGGGGTCTGCTTCGATCGCCTCGGTCACTCCGGGAGGTTCGTCCCGGTCGAGGAGCCCTGCTCGTTCATAGAGGGTCTCGGTCCGGATGGACAGTGCCTCGCCGATCGAACGAAGGATCTCCGCCGACGGTGTCCGAACCCCACGCTCGATCTGGCTCAGATAGGGGTTCGAGACCCCGGTCAGGTCGGCGAGTTTGCGGATCGATAGTGCGCTGCGCTCCCGCTGTTCACGGATGAACGAACCGACGTCCCCAAGCTGCGGTGCTTTCATAGTCGTTTGCATGATACAGCAATGTGCTTGCAATTGCAAGCACAATGTTCAGCACGCCGGGGCATGAAGCCGTCGAGGCGACCTCAGAACGACGTGCGGCGTGAGGCGAGCATGTCGTCGAGCGCGTCCTGGATCGAGCGGCGGATGTCCTCGGACCGCTGGAGCAGGTCGAGCGCATCGAGGGGACGATCCGCAGGTACGGCTTCCAGGAACCGGATCCGCCACCGGATCGGGAGGGGGATCGGATTGAGTGCGATGGCGATCTCCTCGACCCGTTGCTCGGGGAAGACGAGCCTCACAACGCGGGCGAGGAGCTTCGAGGTCATCACCGCGGGGTGCACCTCCTCGGAGCCGATGATGGCAACGGGGACGATCGCTGCATGGGCGTCCTGGGCGACCTCGACGAACCCGCCACGTCCCAGCCGCCCGACGCGATAGGCCTCCCACACCGGCTTCATGAAGCCGCGCT
>CAZYGP010000208.1:0-2215 GCA_964647265.1 uncultured Acidimicrobiaceae bacterium
GGTGGCGACCCGATACGTCCGCATCTCGTCGGGGGTCGCGAGGATCGCCAGACCATTGGCTTGATACCGCCAGAACTGGCCGTCGTCGTGGAGATCCTCGATCTGCTCGATCAGCGCCGCGACCCGTCGCTTGTCGGCTCCCGCCGAGCGGAGCGCGCCCTCGGCCTCGCTCGCGAGGTTCTTGAGCTGGATGCGCTCCGCCGTGGTCTCGGTGCTCACCGGCGTCGTCGGCAGGTAGATCGATACGGCGATGTCCGAGCGCTGCTCGGCGAGGGCAGCCAGCTCGGCGGGTGTCGGAATGTCGAGGTGCAGCACCATGGCCTCCAGGAGATCGGTTTCCATGTCGAGGCTACCGGCCTGCCGCACGACTCCCAGCAGGCCGGTGATCGCGGGCGAGACCCTTCACTGCGGACGAGGGATCAGGCGCTTCTCAACTCGATCGGGTAAGGGAGTACCCATGTCGGCGGCAGCCGGCCACACTACCTGTGACGAGGAGGTCAGAACCGAATGCGGCTCACAACCCCAGACTGCTGGGATCGGTTGACGAATGCGACGTTCGGCGTCCTGGGAACCGTCGATGCAGTCATCGGGGTCCATCTCGTCCCCGTCGTCTTTGCGGTCAGCGGCGAAACCCTTGGCGTTCCGATCGACAGGGTCAAACCGAAGGCATCGCAACGTCTTCGCAGGATCACGAACGTCGAGCATGACTCCCGGGCCTCGCTCCTCATCGACCATCGCTCGTCCGACTGGGATCGGCTCTGGTGGGTGCGGGCAGACATGACCTTCGTCGGTTCAGTAGATCCCGATGCATGGCTCCTCGATCTCGGCGACCGATACCCGTTGTACACCTCGACGAACTCGATCGCCACAGTGATCACATTCACGATCGATTCGCTTTCGGGTTGGCAGGCGCTCCCTCCACACGAGGCGGACACGATCACCTGATAAGACACGCCTGATTGCGAGGTATCGGCGCGCTCAGTGCCTGCGTTGGAACGCGCCCCGAACGCAATCCAGACCTGCCCCATGGAGCGGAGAAGCCGCGCCAGCGGGTTCTCCAACGGACTCGCACAGCGAGTCCGCCCCGACCAGATTTGAACCGGCGCTACCGCCTTGCCAAAGGGAGAACAGAAGCGGTGCGCCGCACTCTCGAGGGGGTAGCGCAAACAAACCTCCCGCGTGAGAGCAGGAGGTTTGTTCGTAGCCCCGACCGGATTTGAACCGGCGCTACCGCCTTGAGAGGGCGGTCCACGGGATATCGCGACGGATCAGATGTAGCACATGTAGGCAGCGCCAGTGCTCGGAATCCCGCGTCACTATTGGGATCCGTGGTGTACGCCGCGGGGAGACCGTTCTCATTGATCCGCGTCGTCTTTCATCGTTTCGCGCCCCCAGCGCGCCCCGGCGGCGATCGCGTCGCAGTGTCCAGCCTTCTTCGGATGGTGTTGTGCTCCCAAACACATTCGCACCCGCTGCGGGCATCATCGGACAGTCAAGGTTGGATGCGGTTGCGATTGCCTGGTCGAGGGTCGGGGCGCCTTCGATGGAGACCTTGACCCCGTTGCCGGGTTCGTAGGTGAGGATGTTCCCCGCTTGTGGCGTCCACACCGCGAGGATCCGGTCGTCGTGGGCGAGGGCGAGGTAGTCGAGGTAGGACGCAGACCGCGCGCAGGCGTCGAAGGACGTGTCCCTCGTGGTAATCATGAGGATCGAGATCCCGCCGATGTCGTATTCGGCTGCCCGCCAGTAGCCCGATTCGCGCACGCCGACGCTCGGCTCGTCGGCGGCGACCTCGAAGTCGACTCCGGCCAGATCGCCGTTCGCGAACGGAACGCATTACCAACGAGTGACCATTGCCGTGTGAAGGCACATCAGAGGGTTCCGACGATCTGGGGGAATGCCCAGAAATGCCGTCTGAACTAAGGTTCTCCTCCCATCGACGCTCATCGATTGGTGACGTTTCTCAGCAAAACGCGTCCTATGCGCGTCCTGAGGCCGACGTGGTCGGCAATCACCCTCCGCGCCTCCTGGCGGCCAACAAGGACTGCCCAGCCAGTCGGTCGCGCTGACTGGGGGCCGATGGCGGATCCCTCGCCAGGCGCAGCAGCAATACGCGGGCAGGCCTATTGCAGGTCGTCCTGCTGAGGAGCCTCCAATTCGAGCTGATCCATCCTCATCACTGTCCAGCCACTGCTGGGGTCGCGCGGCAACCTGC
>CAZYGP010000208.1:2225-3926 GCA_964647265.1 uncultured Acidimicrobiaceae bacterium
CTATCCCTACACCGACACCCACATGCTGATGCTGTCCGACATCGGCTACAACGGTTCGCGCGGCAACCTGCCGTTCGTTGGCGCCCACCTGGGTTCATAAATCCACGTGGCCCGTCGGAGCCGATCGCTCTCCCCGGGCTTCCAGAACTCGATGGGCGCTTTTCGCATTCTGTTCTTCACAAGGGCCGGAATGTCGACCATGAACACGACAGTGTCCACGCCGCGCCATCTGCCCGTGTTTGGTCGAGTGGTGAAGATCTTGTGGAGAAAGCGCAAGTCCTCGAGTTGCACGATCTCCCTTCCCCATTCCAAGTCCAGTTCATCGCGACGAATCAGCAGGAAGAAGGAATCTCGATCGCGGACGAACTTGAGAATGTCTTCGAATCGCGCCTCCAGAGTCGGCGCATCGAGCCCTGCGTCTGCGCGGAGTTCGTTCAGCTTCCTGTCGAAGAGCTCACCGGCCGCAGCGTGGATGTTCTCAGCGTCGATTCGGAACTCGGCTACCGGTGGGGTCTTCGCCTGCGCTGCGTTCCATGCCACGTCGGCAGCTGCGATAAGGACGTCAAAGTAATCGCGGCAGACGGCGCCTCCAGCGACGAGTACCGCTCGCTCTCGAGCGGTACTCGTCAACACACGATCCAACGCGAAGCCGCGTGGCTTTAGAACACCTTCGACGACGTCCTCTAGGAACGTCTTCGCCGTCGGAAATTTCTCGAGCCCGACATCGAGCGACAGCGGGCGGAAGTCGCCTGGCGGTTGCATCCCGATCGGCGGGTCACCGTTGATAAAGGTCTGCGTGCGGGCTTGCACGCTTCCAATCTTCAGCCAGACCTTGGTTCGCTTCGTGATGCCATGAAGGTGGTCCAGTACAAGCGGTTGATGAGCTCGGTCGATCATGTAGAAGTCGTCAAGCACAACGAGCATGGCACCCTTCTCGGAAAGCGCAGCTGCATCGGCAAGGGCCTTGGACAGGGCAGGGGCAAGGTCTCGTAGGAAGTCTTCCTTGCGTTTCGTGTAGGTCGTGAGGGATCGGCGGTTGATCTCTCGTTTCGAGCCCGCTGCGCCGGTGGCCTGAAGCATTAGGAACTTCTTGACGATGCTCCCCGTAAGGCTCACCTCGCGCTGACTGGTGTCGGTGCCGGTCTCTTCGGCGTCGTGTGTTAGTTCTGGACCTGCTTCACGCAACCGGTGCAAGACTTCCTCAAGATCGCGTACCTCCCGTCGGATCGCTCTCGCACCGGACCTGAAACTCCATCGCGGCCGCACGGTTCCGAGTATGTCCAGGATGATCTCAATCAGGACGTCGGGGTATGCCCGAAGCTTGTGGCTCTCGACGTCCACGAAGACGACCTTGCGTCCGCCGGACTCCGCTTGTTGCTGGAGAACAGCAAGGTTCGTTGACTTGCCAGCACCTCGACGCCCGGTGAGGAGCTGGTTGACGTCGGACTCAAGAGTTCCGATCGTTCCGGGGGTCAGTTCGACGAATCGCTCGGCGAGGGCTGCGTCTTGCTGGTCGGTTGTCCGGATCGCCTCGGTCAACGCGACTTTGAACGAACCTAGGTTCTCGCGGGTAAGCAACCGCTACCACCCCGTCTTGCTCCGGTTGAGCGGATGCTACTGCGCGTCGAGACCACATTCAGGTCTCGGCGGGTCGTTGCTCACGTGCCTGTCCAACGGCAAGGCGTCGGTTCCCCTCGCTGC
>CAZYGP010000209.1:0-3894 GCA_964647265.1 uncultured Acidimicrobiaceae bacterium
GTGCGAACCCGATGTAGAGCGCCGACACACCGAGCGCGGACCCAGCACCCGCCGCAAAGCCGAGTGCCACGTCGGTTGCGATGAGCGAGCCACCCACGGCCACTGCGATCGCCACCAACCCCGGTACGCCGAGGGCCTGGGACCACGCGGCAACCGCCATCGGAGCGGATCGACGCGCAGCGACGCCCCCGAAGAAGTCCGCGTATCCGATGAGCAGGGTCGCTGATGCGATGAGTGCCACATCCCACGGGGTCACGCGGGAACACTCATCTCAGGCCGCGTTGGCACGCTCGGCGACTCTGATCGACTCGCGCCCCGACAGCCTGCGAAGGAACTCGACGCTCAACGCCATCACGATCGCCAGCAGCGTGAGCATTGCGCCGATCACGAGGGGACCTGAGGCATTGACTGCGACGCCGATGACCGCCGGTACGACGGCGATCGACGCTGTCGCGGCCGCGAGCTGGTAGCCGACCGCCCATGGCGTGAACTCCGCGCCGAACCGCCCCGACGTGAGCAGGACTTCGAGGGGGAACACGGGACCGTTGAAGAACCCGGCGGCAACGAGCCCCAGTACCGACACCCACGTCGCAGGGTTCCACCACATGAGGGCGAGGGATACCACGATTCCGACCACCGAGACCGTGATCGTCAGATCGAGGGGCATTCGGTCCCCTCGGACCCCGATGGCAACCCGTGAGAGGAACAGCGCTCCCCAATGGCCGGCGACAGCGAGTCCTGCAATCGTCGTCGACACACCCTGTCCCTCCGTGAGCAGGGTGAACGCCCACAGCCCGGTGCTGCCCTCGACACCCGCGTAGATGAAGAACACCCACACCGATGCAGCGACGAGGCGCCGGCCGCCCGTTCTCACCGGCCGTTCCTTGCGCCCCTGCATCGGCATCCGGATCATCCAGGAGATGGTCATGAAGGCGATGCCGAGCGCGATCTGGGCGATCGCGAGGGATCCGAACCCGAACCTCCAGGAGATCCCGACCGCCAGGATGGCGGTCATCGCGAGTGGCGCGATCATCGAACCGAATCCGAAGGCGGCATGGATCGCGCCCATTGCACGCGGACCGCGATCGACGGCGATGTACGCGTTCCCGAGCGCGTCGAGAGCTCCGCCTGCAACGCCGAGCGGGACCATGGCGAGGACGAGAACTGTCCACGACTCGGCGAGGGCGAATACGGCGAGGCCGAGGGCACCGGCCGCAGCACCCACGACGAGCATGTGACCTGCGGAGAATCGCTTCGACAGCGAACCGCTGGCCACGCTCATGACGGCGTAGCTCGTACCCGTGGCGAGCGTCAGGATCCCGAGGTCACCGAGGCTCCTGGAGAGGTCACTCGCGATCGATGGCCACGCCACGCCGAGCGCCGCCCCCGGCATGCCGAGCAGCGCGAAACCGCACATGAGGATCGTCAGGGACCGGCGTCGAGGTGTCACCACGGGAATGTATAGGCATCCCTGCAATCTGGCAGCATGCATCCACCGCCGCGAACGCGGGATTGCTGCCCGCATGAGCTCCGATCGTCACAGCCGGAAGGTCACCCGCCCACCGGGACCATGATCGGCCCAGATGTCACCTCCGAGTGCATCGATGATGCCGTGCGCGATGGCGAGGCCGAGGCCCGTTCCTCCGGTGGCACGCGTTCGGGCGACATCGTCCCTCGCGAACGACTCGAAGGCCCTGTCGATGAACTCGTCTCGGAACCCCGGTCCCTCATCGCAGATGGCAACGGTCGAACCATTCGTGTCGTCGAGGACCACGCGCACCGTCGATCCCCCTGGTGCGTGGCGAATGGCATTGTCGAGCAGGTTGCGCACCACTCGCGAGACAGCCGTCGGCTCGGTTTCGACGACGAGATGCGACCGCACGTCGAGGACGAGGTCGATCTCCTTCCTGTTCGCAACCGGGCGCAGGACTTCGATCGCCTCGTCTACAACGTCGCTGAGGTCGGTCGGAACCCTCACGAGGGAGAGATCCCCCGCCTGCAGGCGCGCCAGGAGGAACAGGTCGTCGACGAGGGTGTTGAGCGCCACGATGTCGCGCTCGAGGGACCGGTAGTAGCGGCCGGTGTCGGTGGCGACCCCGTCCTGGAGCGCCTCAACTGCGGCCTGCATCGATGCGAGCGGCGTGCGCAGGTCGTGCCCCGCCGCTGCGAAGAACTCTCGCCGGCGTGCGTCGTCGAGGGACCGGACCTTGGCGGCCGCCTCCAGATCGACTGCCATGGCGTCGATGTCCATCGCCAGGTTCCCGACCTCGTCCTGTCGGTACACACCCGTGCGTGCAGCGAGGTCGCCAGCTGCAACACGGTGCGCGGTTCGAGCCATCCTCTCGAGGTCGGCGGTGAGCGCTGAACTCGCGAGAGCGGCGAAGATGAGGGCGGTGACGAGGCCGAAGCCGAGCACGACGAGGAGGAGGGTCAGGTCGTGGTCGGAGAAGAACATCCGATTCGCGGCGATGATCGCACCGAGGAGAGCGATGCCGATCGACGCCGTCGAGACGACGAACAGTGAGACGACGAGCCTGGACGATCGCTTCGCAAGACGCGGCACGACAGCCACGGCAGCAGCCATGAATGCGGCCATCGCGGCGAAGATCAGGGCAAGCTCCCATCGTTCGGCGGTCGAGGGCTGCATCGTCACCTCGAACAAAGCGATGCCGATGATCACGGCGGCCACGGAACCGATGACGATCCTCACGGTTCGAACCGGTATCCCTTTCCCCACACGGTGACGATCCGCGTCGGGTCATCCGGATCCGTCTCGATCTTCTGCCTGATGCGACGAACGTGGACGGTCACGGTCGACGGATCCTGCCACTCGGCACTCGACCCCCAGACCTTCTCGAGCAACTCCGATCGCGAGAACACCCGCCTCGGATTCGAGGCGAGGAACATCAGGACGTCGAACTCCAACGGTGGCATGTCGACTACGACACCTCCGATCCGTGTCTCACGGGCGACACCGTCGATGGTGAGGTCCCCGAACTCATGGACGACACCTGGTGTGGTGATGGGGAGGGACCGACGCAGCACCGATCTGACCCTCGCCGTGAGCTCACGGGGCGAGAACGGCTTCACCACATAGTCGTCGGCGCCCAGCTCGAACCCGAGAACGCGGTCGACCTCCTCCGAGCGCGCCGTGAGGAGGATGACAGGCACGGTCGTGCTCTTTCGGAGCTCGGCGAGGAGGGAGTATCCGTCCAGCTTCGGCAGCATGACGTCGAGAACGATCAGATCCGGTCGATCGCGTTCGGCTGCCCTCATCGCCGCCTCTCCGTCCCCGGCCTCGATCGTCGAATAGCCCTCGCGACGCAGATAGGCCGATACGACCTCGCGCACCATCGGCTCGTCATCGACGACGAGCACGGTCTGGTTCCTGGACCCGTGATGAGCCATCGGGCAATCGTACGGACCCCGCGCCGATTCCCCCGCGGATTCACGGAGTGTTCAGAATCACGGAAGCCGAGATTCCCATATTCATAAGTACATATCTAAGGATTATGATGGGGACGCACACACGGACACAGGGGATGGCATGTCAACGCAATGGGTATACGGATTTCAGGATCTCGACGACGCCACGAAACGATGTGACGGCGATTGGGACGCGGTACGAGGCCTCCTCGGCGGCAAGGGAGCGAACCTCGCGGACATGACGAGGCTCGGCATCGCCGTCCCCCCGGGATTCACGATCACGGCGGAGGCGTGCAACGCCTACCTCGGCGCGGGTGAGCAGTTCCCTGATGGTGCGTTCGAGCAGATCCGAGCAGCGCTCTCATCGACCGAGGCGATGACGGGAAAGACCTTCGGCGACCCGGCGAACCCGCTCCTCCTGTCGTGCCGCAGCGGTGCGAAGTTCTCGATGCCGGGGATGATGGACAC
>CAZYGP010000210.1:0-3882 GCA_964647265.1 uncultured Acidimicrobiaceae bacterium
CGCGCCGAGAAGGAGCTCCAGGACCTCACGAACACTCACATCGCGTCGATCGACGAAGCCCTTGCCCGCAAAGAGGAGGAGCTCCTCGAGGTCTGATCCCCGATTCCCACATGCCGGCGCCCAGTCGGATGTGGGTGTCAGGATTCACCTTCGGGTAGCGTGCAGAGAACATGGCTGACGACGAACGACCCAAAGAGCCCGGCGGAGGATTCGACGACTGGCTCGACGAGGAGCCCGGACCGGACACCGATCCCTACGCCGCTCTGGCCGAAGAGGATGAGGATGAGGGCGAATCCGAGATCTCCGAGTGGTTGGCCTTCAGCGGTTCAGCCACCGACGAGAGCGGTGACGCCGCGGCCGCCGACGTCGGGGCCGTTGACGAGGCCGATGAAGAGCCGGGTGGCAAGGTCGATGCCGGGATCGTGAGCTTCGGCGACGGCGACGAGACAGAGGAGATCCCCGTCTCGTATCCCGAGCCATCGGGGTTCGAACCCGCAACGTCCGTCGAGCTCGCCGACTTCGATGGCGGCGGGCGTGCCGACACCGACGAGGTCCCGATCATTGCTGCCGGTGACGTCATTGCCATGGTCGAGGGCAGTGATCCAACCGAACCCGATATCGACGACACCGACGAGCTGCCGGTGCTCGGGGACGAGTTGGAACCCGACACGGGTGACCTCCCCGTCGTCGCTGTGCCGACGGATCACGCCACGGCCACCGACGACGGCGATGTCGGCGCGGTGGAACCGCTGGCGTCCGATCGCGGGTCCGAGAACCAGGAAGCCTCCCGGGCCTCCGCAGACCTTGCCGCCATGTTCGAGGAGTTCGATGAACTCGAGGCCGGCGATTCAGTGGATGACGGTTCACCCGAGGACTTCGATCCGCTCATGCATGATTATCCCCAGACATCGACTCGCGAACATGCGGGTCTCGCCGCTGCGATTGCGGAAGCCGACACGGAGGCGACCGAACGGGTGGCACTCGCTGCGCCGATACCCGGCCTCGAGTCGACGGTCGTTGGTTTCGAGGACGTCGTGGAGGCGGAAGGCCACGGGAGGGTGCGAGCTCGTGCAAGCGGTGACCTCGTTGCGAGGATCATCACGGCGATCGTCCTGATCGGCGCTCTCGCCGCCTCCCTCGTGTGGCGCCCTGCGCTCATCGCTCTCGCCACGATCGTCTTCGTCATCGGTGCAGGTGAGTTCTACACCGCGCTTCGCCGAGCGGGTCGCCAACCCATCGCCCTGTTCGGGTTCGTGGGCATCCTCGGAGCGAGCATCGGTGCCTTCGTCTGGGGCGCCATTGCGATACCGATTGCATTCACTGCGGTGGCGACACTCCTCCTGCTCTTCTACGCAGTCGTCCCCGGCAAGCAGGACCCGATGGAGAACCTCGCACTCACGATCACGGTGATGGCCTGGGTGGGGCTCGGGACCTATGCGATGATGATCGCGGTGGCCGAGGAGTATCGGACCCTGATCGTGGGGGTGGTGTTCGCCGTTGCGATGATGGACATCGCCCAGTACTTCGTTGGGCGCACACTCGGGCGCCACAAGCTGTCTCCGTGGGTCTCACCGAACAAGACCGTCGAGGGCCTCGTCGGGGGCGTGATCGTCGCCCTCACGATCGGGGCGCTCCTGCACTTCTTTCCGCCGTTCGAACTCACATCGGGCCTGGCGATCGGAGCAGCCGTCGCAGTGCTCGTACCGCTCGGGGACCTCGCGATGTCGGCAGCGAAGCGGGCGCTCGAGATCAAGGACATGGGCTCGATCCTGCCGGGGCACGGTGGGTTCCTGGATCGCATCGACGGGCTCCTGTTCGTGATTCCCGCTGCATGGGGCATCTTCGTGTGGGCGGGCATCCTCTGAGACCACTCGTCGTCCTCGGTGCAACCGGGTCGATCGGTCGCCAGACGCTCGATGTCGCGAAGCGCATCGGAGCACCGGTCGCCGTGATCGCAGCCGGCAGGGCCTCGAACGGACTGCTCGATCTCGCTCTCGAGCACCCCGATGCAATGGTGTGCGTCGCCGATGGCGGGGATCAGCTCCCCCTGTTGGAGTACCAGCTCGGTGCGCGCCTCGAGGTTGGTCAGGGAGCCGTCCACGATGCCGCGTCGCTGTCGGGCACCATCGTCGTGAACGGCATCGTCGGTGCAGCAGGTCTCGGGCCTTCCGTGGCGGCCCTCGACGCTGGGAACCGCCTCGCCCTTGCGAACAAGGAGAGCCTCGTCATCGGCGGTCCGCTGATCCGTGCGGCCATAGAGTCCGGGGGCGGGGAGGTCGTTCCGATCGATTCCGAGCACTCCGCGGTGTGGCAGTGCCTCGTCGGTGAGCCTGCCGGTTCGGTTCGCAGGCTGGTCCTCACCGCGTCCGGTGGCCCGTTCCACGGCCGGTCGCCGGCTTCGCTGGACGATGTCACGGTGGATGAGGCGCTTGCACACCCGACGTGGGACATGGGGAAGCGCATCAGCGTGGACTCGGCAACCCTGATGAACAAGGCATTCGAGGTGATCGAGGCGCACTATCTGTTCGGCATTCCCTACGGCTCGATCGACGTCGTGGTCCACCCCCAGAGCGTGGTCCACTCCTTCGTGGAGTTCACGGACGGTGTCGTGAAGGCCGAGGTCGGCTTCCCCGACATGAGGAAGCCGATCCAGTATGCGATCACAGGACCTGCCAGGGTGCCGGTCGACGCCGAACCGTTCTCACTGGTCGGCACGATGCTCACTTTCGAGGAACCCGACCGGGATTCGTTCCCGTGCCTCGATCTCGGGTATGAAGCAGGGCGTGCGGGTGGAACCGCACCTGTCGTGCTGAACGCCGCAGACGAGGTCGCCGTCGCCGCCTTCCTGTCGGGGGAGATCGCGTTCCGCTCGATCGCTGCGGTCGTGGAGGCCGTGCTGGCTCGACATGACGTCTTCGTTCCCACAACGGTCGCTGAGATCGAAGCAGTCGATGGGGATGCACGGGCGCGGGCGGACGAGGCGATTCGTTCGCTGCAGCGCTGAGTTGGCGGGTTCGAGGAGTACCGTTACGGCCCCCAGCACCGAGGAGGAGCGATGGGCGCGCTCATCATGATCGTCGGCGTCGTCCTCATGATCATCATCCATGAGGGTGGTCACTTCGTTGCCGCCAAGGCGTTCGGGATGAAGGCAACCGAGGCGTTCTTCGGTTTCGGACCCAGACTGTGGTCGACGACTCGTGGCGAGACGGAATACGGGGTCAAGGCGATTCCCTTCGGCGGCTATGTGCGCATCATCGGCATGAACCCGTTCGAGGAGATCGATCCCTCCGAGGAGGATCGGACCTACCGCGTCGCCCCGTACTGGAAGAAGACCGTCGTCGTCCTCGCGGGCATCGTCAGCCACTTCATCGTCGCCCTTGTCCTCCTGTGGTTCGTCGGTGTCGTGTGGGGAACGGTGGCCTTCAACGACGACGGACAGGTCATACGATCGACGACCATCGCGGCCGTATCACCGACGGTTCCCGGCACCTCCACCCCCTCACCGGCGGAGCAGTCGGGCATCCTCGTCGGCGACGTCCTCGTGTCGACCGACGGCATACCCGTCGACGAGTGGGAGGAGTTCACCGCCTTCGCTCGGGACAACGGGGGTCGACAGGTGGTCATCGGCATCGATCGTGATGGCGAGACCCTCGACCTGCGGGCAACGCTCGCCATCGTAGAGCGTCCCGTTTTCGACGCGAACGGCGAGCCGATCACGGACGCGTCCGGTGAGCCTGTCGTCGAGCAAGCGGGATTCTTCGGCGTCACGCCAGAGGCCCTCCGCGAGGACCAGGGCATCATCGGGATGATCCCCGTGGCATTCTCCCAGTTCCGCGAGGCGGCTGTCGCGACGCGGGCCATCATCCGTGCCAAGCGGAAGGC
>CAZYGP010000211.1:0-3812 GCA_964647265.1 uncultured Acidimicrobiaceae bacterium
CATGACCCGATTCGCATCGGCTCTCCCCGTGCTTGTCCTGGCACTTTCTGGATGCGCTGGTGCAACGCTCGATCCGGTCGCTGACACCGCGACGAGCACGACCATCGGTACCGCTGCTCCGACCATCACCGCACCGACCACGACGACCACCACGGTGCCCTCCGAGACGACGACCACCGTCGCCCAGCCGGTGACCACGACGACCACCGGCGCGCCAGAGGTGCTGACGGCCACAGGGGTCGTGATCGATGTCTCAGGCGACCTGACTGCGACCACCGCAATCACGATCCTCGACGGTGACGGCACGCAGATGGTCTTCGTCCCATCGACCGATGCGACCTTCCACGGTGGGCCGCTGAGCCACATCCGCGACCACCTGTTGAACGGCCTGCCCGTCGTCGTCGACTATGTGGTTCTGGCCGACGGGACGCTCGAGGCAATCTCCTTCGACGACGCGGATCACGATCACTGATCCTCGGCCTGACGGCCGGTCGCGGTGAGGCGACCTGCGCATGCCTCGACGAACCGGGGTCAAACCTCTCGGTGTTCGAAGCGGTTCACCGCAAGGACGATGGACGCCACGCCCATTGCCACTGTGCCTACCAGGGCACGCCAGTAGTCGAACTCTCCGCCGCGGATGAGCGCATCGAGCGCCCCGGCGAGGTCGCTGGGAAGCCACGGTGCGATCGGCCTGATGAGGGTCAGCACGGCGAGGAGGATGAGGACACCCAATGTCAGGAGCGCGGCCGTGACGACCTTCCGCACCACCGAGGCCATCAGGCAGACCACGACGACGGCGAACGCGAGGTACACGCAGTGCAGGAGAACGCCGGTGAGGAACGGCACAAAGTCGACCCAGCCGAGGAGCAACCCTGTACCGACGTATGCGATCGCGGCGCCGAAGGTGAAGCCAGCGGACGCTGCGAGGGCATTGACCACGAGACGGGGCGACAGCAGCGACGGAATCGATGCCCTCGTTCGGAAGAACACCGACAGCTCGGTGTTCGAGTCGAGGGCGAGTGCGGACGCCGCTATGAACGCCACGGCGAGGATGCCGAGCTGCTGCGCGTTCCCGACGTATTGGAGGATGCCGTCAGCGGGCCCGAACTCGGGAAGCGTCGGCCCCTCCGGGTCGACCTGCTCGAGGATGCCGGGCAGGTATCGCGCCGTGAGGGGACCGAGGATCCCGAAGAACCCATACACCGCTGCGAGGATCAGCCATCGCTTCGAACGGAACAGCCTGACGAGTTCGAGACCCCACAAAGTCACTTCGTCACCTCCAGGAACACCTGTTCGAGGGACTCTGTCTCCGGCTGGATCGAGACGATCGGATGGCTCAGACGGGCAAGGAGGGGCACGAGGCCCCGTTCTGCGGCGGGCATATCCGACACCGCGATGACGATCCTGCGATTGGGATCGACAGTGGCATCCGACGCCCACGGTTGTGCGGCGATGGCGGACGCGGTCTCATCCTCGCCACCGCGCATCGTGACGACGATGACGTTCCCTGACCGCCCAGCCAGAAGCCCAGAGAGCGAGCCCTGGTAGATGAGCGAACCCTGCCTCAGGATCCCGATCTCGTCGCTGACCTGCTGGACGTCCCCGAGGATGTGGCTCGAGAAGATGACCGTGGCGCGGCCCTTGATGCGGTCCACGAGGTCGAGCACCTCACGCCTGCCTGCCGGATCGAGAGCGGCGGCGGGCTCGTCGAGCAGCAGGACCTCGGGCTCCCCGATCACCGCGGCGGCGATGCCGAGCCGCTGCAGCATGCCTCGCGAGAAGCCCTTCACCTGCCGATCCGCCGCATCCGACAAGCCCGCCTCGGCCAGAACCGCGGACACGTCCGCGTCCGTTGCATCGGGGGCGGTGAGGTGGCGGGCGAGGTCGACGACTTCACGTGCGGTGAGCCACGGATCGAACTTCGGGGTGTCCGGAAGGACCCTGATCTGTGTGGCGTCGACGGTTGCGCTCCCCGAGGTCGGCTTCCGGAGGCCGGCAAGGATGCCCAGGAGGGTGGTCTTGCCGGCCCCGTTCGGACCGACGAGTCCGTAGACGGTTCCGCGGGGAACGACCAAGTCGATCCGGTCGAGCGCCACGGTGTCCCCGTACCGCTTCGTCAACCCTTCCGTCGCAACAATCGGCAACGCACCCTCCCGCGCATCGTCGTCACGTCACCATTGCAGTGCGAGCCGTTTCGCCGGGACTACCTCGAGGACACGGTCGCGACCCTCAGCGCAACGGTAGCCAGCCGGTATCGCATCGGCATCTTCGACAACCACGACACCAGCCGGGTCTCGGCCTCCTATCGGAAGCCGCCTCCCTGCCGTGCTCCACGATCGCGACGGCCGGTCACGGAGATCACGACCGGTTCCGTGACCACTCGGTTCGCGTGGCGAGGGCAACCGACTTGTAGGCGCCGTCGTAGATGCCGATCGACTTGTTCTTGGTGATGCCATCGGCGTACATCGTGAGGAGATCCTCCTCACGAGCCAGGAGGTCGATGGCGTGCAGCGTTTCGGGGATCGTCCGGGTCTCGACCGTCCCATCGCCGATCTCGGCCGAGCGGATCGCGCCCCATGCCTCGTGGCCACCGACGCGTTCGTTGAAGATCTTCGGCACGGGGTAGAACGCCAGCTCGGAGGGCTTGGTGATCATGACGTCGACGACGCGCATCAGGTAGTTCGTTGCGTACACCGCGTGGAATGTGTTGTCGAAGACGAACACGTGGATACCGGTCGTCGACCCGTGGCGGATGTCATCGGCCACCCCCCGGGCCGCCTCCCAGGTCGTGTGGACATGCACTTCGTCGCGCACCGAGCCCAACTCGGCCTCGAGCCAATCCCAGTTCTCGAGGTGGTCGCCGAGGTTGACCAACAGGGTCGCCTCGCCGGACCGCACCATGGGGACCATGTGGTCGACGATGGCCTTGAACAGCTCACGCTGGGCTCCGGCCCCGCCCATGGTGAGCAGGAATCGGCGCGGCTCGCCTGCCGCCATGCGCGCTAGGCGCGCCGCGCAGTCGACCTCGATGTTCTCGACCAGCTCATGGTCGACGTGGTGACCGACGAAATGCAGGGCTCCGGACGGCACTGGCTGAAGGATGCGATTGCCCTCATCGAATCCGCGCATCGTGCGGAAGCCGTAGTAGCCCGACGGTGACTGCACCGCGTGCTGGGCGCCCTCGATCAGTTGAAACGCCATGGGCCAGTTGTCGAACATCATGTCGACGACCTGTGTCATGTCCCCCGCCACCGCGCCCATCGTGTTCCACATGTGCGAGCCGAGGAGGGGCGTGTCGGCGGGCAGGGATCGATGGAGATCGGCGAACAGCTCACTCATGCGGAAGTCACGTGCATTGGCCTTGAGGAAGCGCCACGGCCACCCAACGGCGAACGTGTTGAGCGCCCACCACAGACCAGGGAGGGTCCGATCACCCGTGGTCACCGATTCCCACACGTACCGGTTGAAGAGCGGACTCCGCTGGGACAGACGCGACATCTTCGAGTAGTTGGTGTTCCACCAATTGATGACGTCCGTCGAGATGCCGGGGATGGCGAGGAGATCGAGCCAGTACGGGGTGTACCCCATCGCCCTGGCGGCTGAAGCCCCTGCCATGGCGATCCGGTAGTGTCCGAAGCCCATCCGGACCGTTGCGCAGATCACGCCGCGTTCGGGATCGACCGGATCGCCACCGGCATCACGGACGATGTCCCGGATCCCGAGGACGTCCCCGAGGTACGGGTTGTCGACGAGTGAGAGGTCGAAGTGCTCGCCGGGTTCGTAATCGAACTTGTCGATGAACATCTGCTGCC